>JAYUCZ010000205.1:0-18628 GCA_043740065.1 Thiobacillaceae bacterium
GCGACCTTCGCCTGGACGGCGGCGCTGGCGGTGTCATATGCGTTGATCGTCGTGACTGCGCCCGCCATCGGCGCGTTTGCCGACCGCCACGCGGCCAGAAAAAAACTGCTGGCGATCACCACCGCAGGCTGCGTGCTGTTCACCGCGCTGCTGTATTTTGCCGGGCCGCAAACGCTGTGGCTGGCGATAGTCTGCGTGATCGCCGCCAATTATTTTTTTGGCAGCGGCGAAAATTTGATCGCGGCGTTTTTGCCCGAAATCGCCAAGCCCCGCGCCCTTGGGCGGGTGTCCGGCTGGGGTTGGGGGCTGGGTTATCTGGGCGGGTTGACCACGCTCGGCCTGTGCCTGCTCTACGTCACCTTGGCCGAAGCACGCGGGCAGAGCGCCGCGCAATATGTGCCCGTTACCATGCTGATGACCGCCGGGCTGTTTGCGCTGGCCAGCCTGCCGACTTTTTTGTGGTTGCAGGAGCGCACAGTCGCCCCCGTGAACCGAGATTGTTCATTGGAAACTCCCTCCCCCTTGATGGGAGATGGGGCTAAAAACGAGGCCAAACCAGCTAATGAACAACCCGGCATAAACACCGCTTCGGCCTGGTCGAAAATGCGCCAAACCCTGCACCACCTGCGCCCCTACCCCGACCTGCGGCGTTTCCTGATTTGCAGCGTGTTTTATCAGGCGGGCATTCAGGCGGTGATTACCCTGACCGCCGTATATGCCACGCAAGCGATGGGCTTTACTACCCGCGAAACTTTGCTGCTGGTATTTGTGGTCAACATCGCGGCGGCGCTGGGGGCGTTCGCGTTCGGCCATGTGCAGGATCGCATCGGGCATGTGCGTGCCATTGCGCTGATTTTGTCGGGATGGATCGTCACCATCCTGCTGGCTTGGGCGGCGGCGGGTTTGACGGATGGAGCGACGCTGTTCTGGGCTGCGGCCAATCTCGCCGGGCTGTGCCTGGGCGGTGCGCAGTCCGCAGGCCGCGCCCTGGTGGGGCTGCTGGCACCACCAGCCCGGCTGGCGGAGTTTTACGGTTTCTGGGGGCTGGCGGTCAAACTCGCCGCCATCATCGGCCCGCTGACTTACGGCGTGACGACCTGGGCAAGCGGCGGCGACCACCGCACCGCGCTGCTGCTGACCGGCAGCTATTTCGTCATCGGCCTGCTGCTGCTTGGCGGTGTGCGTGCCGGGCGCGGTCGCCGTGCTGCGCGGCGTGCCGCCTAGTATTTCGGACTAGCCCAACGCCCGCATCGACTGCATCGGCGGTACGCGGGTAATGTGGCGGGTGGTCAACCAGCCGCTGATGCCCACCAGCAGCGCACCCGCCAGCGGCAGCGCCAGCCACAGCCAGGGGTGCAGGCGCACCGGCAGTTCGAACAGTCGGTTGGCAATCAAGCCCATGGCAATTTCGGCGCAGGCGCTGGCGAGCAAACCGGCCAGCACGCCCAGCGCGATAAATTCGCTCCATAGCGCTTTGGCGAGATAAGCGCGTTGTGCGCCCAGGGTGCGCAGCAACACCGCTTCTTGCTGACGTGCGTCGAGACTGGCCAGGAGAGTGGCGATGACCACCGCCATGCCGGCGGCAAGCAAAAAGCCCAACAGCAGTTGAATCGCGCTGATGATGTGCGCGAACACCGCTTCGATGTTGGCGATGAGTTTATCCAGCGCCAGCACCGTAATGCCGGGATACGCCTTGACGAAAGCGGGCAACATGGCGCTTTGGCCGGGTTCTATGCGCACGCTGGCAATGGCGCTGGTGGGAAATGCGTCGAGCCCGCCGGGGGCAAAAATAATAAAGAAATTGGGCTGCATCGAATCCCACTTCACGCTGCGCAGGCTGGTGATGCGGGCAGTGATGCGCTGGTCGCCAATCTGAAAGCCGAGTACGTCACCCAACTTGAGATGCAGCCGTTCGGCGAGGCCGGATTCGACCGAGATTTCATCCGGACTTTTAACGTGAAACTCGCGAAGCGAACCCGCGTCCCCCTCTCCCTCTGGGAGAGGGCGGGGTGAGGGAACGGACACGGCGCGAGAAGGCTTCATGCTTTCGGGTGGCGAGTCGCCATGTCCGTTAGACTCGCCATGCCAGCGTCCGGCCAGCACGGTGTTGTTGGCGGGCAGAGTCGCCGTATAGGTGAGGTTAAGTTCGCGCTGCAAGCTGCGGTTGTCGCGCAGCTCTGCGGGTAGCGTGGCGGCGATGGGCTGGCCGTTTTTTTCGGCCAGTCGCCCGCGCACCATAGGATACAGCGCGGAAGCCTGCAAGCGGTGTTGCGCCAGGGTCGCCGTAACGGCCTGCTGCTGATGCGGGGCGATGTTGACCAGAAAATAATTCGGCGCATCGGGCGGTAGTTGCTGTTGCCAGCCTGCGATGAGATCGCTTCTGACCAAGGCCAGCAGCGCCACCAGAAACAGCGCGAGACTGAACGCGCCAAGTTGCAGGGTGCTGTCAACACGGTGGCGCAATAACTGCGCCAGCCCAAAGCGCAGCGGGCCGTGCGCCAGATGTTGCACGCCCCGCGCCGCCAGCAGCATCAGCCGCGCCAGAAAGATCAGCGCCACAGCCAATGCCAACAGCGCAGCGATAAAACCGCCCACCAGTTTGGCATCCCCGGCAGTAAAAGCGATCAGCGCCAACAGTGCCGAACCGCTGAGCGCCGCCGTCATCCAGGCACCCAGCGGCAATGGCGGCAGTTCGCGGCGCAACACCCGCAGCGGCGGCACGCGAATCAGGCGCAACAAGGCGGGTAGAGCGGCAGCGGCCAACGCCAGCAGTCCGCTGCCGATGGCAATCGCGGCTGGCGCGAATCCCAATGCGGGCAAACGGGCAAGGCTATCGGGCAGGATCAGCCCCGCCAGCGCCTGTTGCATGAGCGCACCGACCACCACCCCCAGCAAGCTGCCGAGCACGCCCAGCACCAGCAGTTGCGCGGCGTAAAGCTGCCGCAACTGCGCGCTGGTCGCGCCAAAACAACGCAGCAGCGCGGCCTGGTCGTAATGTCGCAGGGCGTGACGATGCGCGGCAATGGCAATCGCCACCACCGACAGCAGCAAGCTGATGAGCGCAGCAAGCTGGATATAACGCTCGGCGTTGGCAAATGCGCCGCGCAGGGTTTCTACGCCTTCGCGCGAGCCGACGAGGCGCTGGGTGCTGTCGAGGCGCGACTTTAACGCGCTGGCGAATGTGGCTAACGCCGCCGCATCACCAGCAAACTGATGCAGGTAACTGACGCGGCTGCCCGGTTGCAGCACACCGGTACGGGCCACTTCGTCGGCACGCATGAACACGCGCGGTGCCAAGCCGAATACCCCCGCCAGATTGCCCGGTTCTTCCACCACCAGCCCGGCGATGCGAAATGCGGCCTCGCCGATCTGCACGCGCTCGCCGACCTGCACCGCCAACAGCGGCAACAGCGATTGTTCAACATACACCGCGCCGGGCGGTGGCTGGGCCGGGCGCACCACGCCATCATCAAATGCGCGTTCGGCGATGCGTACCTGACCACGCAATGGATAGCCCGCATCCACCGCCCGCAGGGTGGCCAACTGGAAAGCCTCGCCGTGGCTGACCATGCTGGTGAATTCGAGCGCATTCGACGACTTCAGTTTATGTTGCGGCCATTCAGTTATCGGGCGCGGGCTGCTCACCAGCAGGTCGGCACCGAGAAACTTTGCGCCTTCATCGCTCATGGCACGCTTTAAGCGGTCGCCCAGAAAGCCGGTGGTGGAGACACTGCCCACACCAATCACCAGTGCCAGCAACAGCACGCGCCATTCGCCGCTGGCGCGTTCGCGGCGCAGCAGCGACAGGCCGAGACGCGCAAACCTCATGCGATCTGCCCCGCAACCAGATGCAGCCGTCGCTGGCAACGCCCCGCCAGCGCCTCGTCGTGGGTGACGAGTACCAGCGTGGTGTGCGCCGAGGTATTTTGCGCCGAGGTATTTGGTGCGGAGGCATTCAGCTCAAACAACAGGTCGATAATGCGTGCGCCGGTTTCCGCATCGAGATTGCCGGTAGGTTCATCGGCAAAGACAATTTCGGGGTCGGTGGCAAACGCCCGCGCAATCGCCACGCGCTGCTGTTCGCCGCCCGAAAGCTGGCGCGGCGTGTGGCGGGCGCGTGCGGCCAGGCCGACGCGGTCCAGCCAGTAGCGGGCGCGGGGCAGTGCGTCCGCCCGACCGGCCAGCTCCAGCGGCAGCAAAATATTTTCCAGCGCGGTTAACGCGGGCAACAGTTGAAACGACTGGAACACGAAGCCGATGCGCTCTGCACGCAAGCGCGCACGGGCATCTTCGTCAAGCCCGCCCAAGCGCTGGCCGAGCAAAAAAACTTCGCCCGATGTCGCCTGATCCAACCCGGCCAGCAGCCCGAGCAAGGTGGATTTGCCCGAACCCGACACGCCGGTAATCGCCAGGGTTTCGCCCGCTTTGACGGCAAGTTCGACCCGGTTAAGAATGGTGAGCATCCCGTCGGCGGTGGCCACGCGCTGCGACAAGGCACGCGCCTCGACCACAAATGGCGGGAACGAGGCAGAATGGTGAGCGGTCATGAGTTAAGTGGAAATGGCCTGGAGAAGAAATGACGATGAATTATCGGGCATGGTTACTGTTGGCGCTAATCCTGCCGGGCTGGGCACATGCGGCTTCGTGTTCGCTGTTGATTGTCGGCGATAGTTTGAGTTCTGGCTATGGTCTCGCGCCCGGTTTGGGCTGGGTGGACAAACTGGACGCACGTCTGAAAAAATCCGCCCCGGCCTGGCGTGTGGTCAATGCCAGCGTCAGCGGCGACACCACCCAAAACGGCTTGCAGCGTTTGCCGCCCGCGCTGGCGCGGCAACGCCCGCACGGTGTGCTGATCGCGCTGGGCGGCAACGATGGGCTGCGCGGCGTAGCGCCCGCCGCAATCCGCCGCAACCTGCACGCGATGATCCACGCGGCCAGGGCCAGCGGCGCGTGGGTGGCGCTGCTGGAAGCGCCAGTGCTGCCCAACTATGGCCGCGCCTATGCCGCTGCCGTGGCCAAGCTGTATGCCGATCTGGCACGCGAAGAAAAAATCGTCCACGTACCGTGTTTCGTCTGCGCGGCCGGCGTTACACCGGGACGGATGCAACCCGACGGCATCCACCCCAACGAGCAGGCGCAAATGCAAATGCTCGATGTCGTGTGGCCGCACATTCAACCGAAATTGGCCTGCGCGGGTGAAAAATAGCGGGCTATAGTGAAAGCCGCTATGCGTGTCTTTTTCCTGATTCTCTTCGCGCTCTTTCTCAGCCTGCCCGCGCAGGCGGGGACGGCGCGGGTGCTGACGGTGCAGGGCGCGATCAGTCCGGGCAGCGCGGATTATCTGGTGCGCGGCCTGCACAAGGCGGCGCAGGACAAGGCGGCTCTGGTAGTGATCGAGATGGACACGCCGGGCGGTCTGGATACGGCGATGCGCGACATTATCAAGGCCATTTTGGCCTCGCCCGTGCCGGTGGTGACGTATGTGTCGCCCAAGGGTGCGCGTGCGGCCAGCGCCGGAACGTATATTTTGTACGCCAGCCACCTTGCCGCGATGGCACCGGCCACCAATCTGGGCGCGGCTACGCCGGTAGAATTGGCACCGACTGGCGGTGCGCCGGACAAACCCGCCACGCCGGGAAAAAAACCGCAGGATGCAGCGGACAAAACCAAAGATTCCGGCAAAACCAAAGCACCGCAGCAAGATGCGCCGCATGACCCGAAAATGCGCAAGGCGGTACACGATGCCGCTGCCTACATCCGCAGCCTGGCCGAACTGCGCGGGCGCAATGTCGAGTGGGCCGAGCGTGCGGTGCGCGAGGCCGTCAGTCTGTCTGCTGCAGAAGCGCTAAAACTGAAGGTGATCGATGTCGTGGCGGAAGATTTGCCCGACCTACTGAAGCAGATACATGGCCGCAAGGTGAAAATCGACGCTCACGAAATCACGCTGAACAGCGCCGCGCTCAGCATCGAACGCAGCGCGCCCGACTGGCGCAGCCGTCTGCTCAGTGTGATCGGCGATCCCGGTATTGCCTACATTCTGATGCTGCTGGGCATTTACGGGCTGCTCTACGAGTTTTCCAATCCCGGCATGGTGTTTCCCGGCGTGGTCGGCGGCATTTGTCTGCTGCTGGCGATGTTCGCGCTGCAACTCATGCCGGTTAATTATGTGGGGCTGGCGCTGATCGTGCTGGGTATCGGGCTGATGGTATCGGAGGCGTTTTTGCCCAGTTTTGGCGCACTCGGGCTGGGCGGCATTGTCGCCTTCGTCATCGGCTCGGTGATGCTGATCGACACCGAGCTGCCCGGCTACGGCATTGCGTGGACTTTAATCGTGCCGCTGGCAGTCGCCTCCGCCGCATTCAGCTTCATAGTCGGCAGCATGGCGTTGCGTGCGCGCCGCCGCCCAATCCTCACCGGCGGCGAGGAGCTGCCGGGAATGGAAGGCATCGCCCTGGAGAACATCGCGCACGAAGGCTGGGCGCGTGTACACGGCGAACTGTGGCGCGTGCAAAGCCGCACGCCGCTGGCGCAGGGCGAAAAACTGCGGGTCACGGCGCGGCACGACCTGACTTTGGAAGTCGAACCAATCAACCGGGATTCTTCATTGTGAAATTCGGTTTGCTTCCCCCTTGATAAAGGGGGATTGAGGGGGATTTTAGCTTTGCCAAAACAGGTTACGCTCGTCAAATCCCCCCTACGTCAAATCCCCCCTACCCCCCCTTTATCAAGGGGGGAACACGCCGATATGTCCCGAATGAATTATCTGGGTTTTGAATATCCAACCGAATCAAAGAATATTTCTACGCAACCATGTTACGACTGACTGAACTCAAACTTCCGCTGGATCATCCACCCGAAGCATTGCGCGTCGCCATTCTCAAAAGACTGGAGCTGGCGGATAAGGATTTGCGCGGCTTCAGCATCTTCAAGCGCAGCCATGACGCGCGCAAGAAGAACGCTTTGCTGCTGGTTTACGCTGTCGATGTTGATGTGGCAAACGAAGCCGCGTTGCTGAAAAAATTCCGCCATGACCGCAACTTGAAACCGACTCCGGACATGGCCTATCACTTTGTTGGTCATGCGCCGGAAGAACTGCCAGAGAATCTTGTCGCGCGGCCATTGGTGGTGGGTTTTGGCCCGTGCGGCATTTTTGCCGCGCTGGTGCTGGCGCAAATGGGCTTTAAACCTATCGTGCTGGAGCGCGGCAAGGCGGTTAGAGAGCGGACAAAAGACACTTGGGATTTGTGGCGCAAGAACACGCTTGATCCGGAATCCAACGTGCAGTTTGGTGAAGGCGGCGCAGGCACGTTTTCTGACGGCAAACTGCATAGCCAGATCAAAGACCCCAAACATTACGGCCGCAAGGTCATGACCGAATTTGTGAAGGCGGGTGCGCCGGAAGAAATTTTGTATGTGTCCAAACCGCATATCGGCACGTTTCGATTGGTGGGTGTGGTGGAAACCATGCGTGCCGAAATCGAAGCGCTGGGCGGCGAAATCCGCTTTCAGCAGCGCGTGACCGATGTGTTGATTGAAGATGGAGCCAAGGGTAACTCGGTGCGTGGCGTGACGCTGGCCAGCGGTGAGCAAATCCGCAGCGAGCACGTCATTCTGGCTTTGGGACACAGCGCCCGCGACACGGTGGAAATGCTGCACAAGCGCGGTGTGTTCATGGAAGCCAAACCGTTCTCGGTCGGTTTCCGCATCGAACATCCGCAGTCGCTGATTGATAAAGCGCGGCTGGGTGCTAACGCAGGCAATCCCATCCTGGGTGCTGCGGATTACAAGCTGGTGCATCACGCCAAAAATGGCCGTTCGGTGTACAGCTTTTGCATGTGTCCCGGCGGCACGGTGGTGGCGGCGGCCTCCGAGCCGGGGCGTGTGGTGACTAACGGCATGAGCCAGTATTCGCGCAACGAACGCAACGCCAACGCGGGGATAGTGGTGGGCATTACACCCGAGGATTTTCCGGCCATGCCGGAGGGCGACAAGGTACTGGCCGGGATAGCCTTTCAGCGCAACCTGGAATCGCTGGCCTTTGAACTGGGCGGCAGCAATTACGCAGCGCCGGGGCAACTGGTGGGGGATTTTCTCAAGGGTGTGGCCTCGACCACATTAGGCGCGGTCGAGCCGTCCTATAAGCCCGGCGTGCATTTGACCGATCTGGCAACCGCGCTGCCCGACTACGCCATTGAGGCCATCCGCGAAGCGTTGCCAGAATTTGCCAAACAGATACACGGTTTCGACATGCACGATGCCGTGCTGACCGGCGTGGAAACCCGCACATCTTCTCCGGTGCGCATCACCCGTGGCGCGGATTATCAGAGCCTGAATGTCAAAGGGCTGTACCCGGCAGGCGAGGGCGCGGGCTATGCGGGCGGCATTCTTTCTGCGGGGGTGGACGGCATCGAGGTGGCGGAAGCGGTGGCGCGGGCGATGTTGGGCTTGCCTACAGATGCCGCAGCCGTGCCGCAATCTCCTCTACCGACATCCGGGTGCTGTCTATAACCGGGATGGCATGTCGCCTGAACAGTTCAGCAACGCTGGCCAACTCCTCGCGGCACTGTTCGATACTGGCATAGCGGCTATTGGGATAACGCGCCTGGCGGATGCTGGCCAGACGTTCCGGCGACAAGGTAAGCCCGCGTAATTTGGCAAGATGTGGTTTGAGTGGTTCAGGTAAAGCCATTGCCGCCAAATTGGTTGCGGCAAGATCATCCGGCGTAAGCGGATAGTTTGCCGCTTTCATGCTGTGTTGCATGGCGAGGTACAACGCAACCGGTGTCTTGCCTGCGCGTGAAACGCCCACCAGAATCAGCTCGGCTTCTGCCAATTTTTCGGGGTGCAGGCCGTCATCCAGGGCCAGCGCAAAATTCACCGCTTCCATGCGCAGGTCATAGCTGTTGTTCATGCCGTGCGTTTGCCCGTGCGAGGCCACGGGCGGTGTGCCGATCACGGCGGCGATGGGTGCGCTGAACGCGTCGAAAACATCGAACACAGGTGCGCCGCATTCTTTTAGCGCTGCGCGAATATCCTGGTCGGTCAGCGTGGAAATAATCATGGCTGGCTTGGCGGCATGCACCCGCGCTGCCAGTTCGCGGGCTTTTTCCGGCGTGTCGATAAACGGCACGGTTAGCGTTTTGCAGGTCTGCCCACTAAACTGCGAGAGCAAACTTTTTCCAACCGCCTCGGCAGTTACGCCGGTATGGTCGGAGACAAAAAATACTGTTAATTCTTTCACGAGAGATTGCCCCAAATCGCCATGAATAAGCATGAACCCGACTATATCGCGCCGTTGGAGAACCTGTCGATGCAGGATGTGCCCAGAGTCGGTGGCAAGAATGCCTCGCTGGGAGAAATGATCGGTGCGCTGTCTGGCCTGGGCGTACAGGTGCCGGGTGGGTTTGCCACCACGGCGCAGGCTTTTTGGGACACGCTGGATCAAAATCATTTGCGCGAAAAAATCAGCGCACGGCTAGCCGGATTGGACATTAACAATGTTGCCGCGTTGCAGGAAGCCGGGCTGGAAATTCGCGAATGGGTCGGCAACGCGCAACTGCCATCAGCTTTGGAACAGGGCATCCGCCTGGCTTACGAAGCGCTAGGCCAAAATGTTTCCGTCGCGGTGCGCTCGTCGGCCACAGCAGAAGATTTGCCCGATGCCTCGTTTGCTGGCCAGCAGGAAACTTATCTCAACGTGCGCGGCGCGGATGCGGTGCTGGAGCATGTCAAAAAAGTCTTCGCTTCGCTCTATAACGACCGCGCCATTGCCTACCGCGTGCATCACGGTTTTGACCATGATCTGGTGGCGCTGTCGGCGGGCATCCAGCGCATGGTGCGTTCCGACTTGGCGGCAGCAGGGGTGATTTTTACGCTGGACACCGAATCGGGTTTTCGTGACGTGGTGTTTGTCACGTCGAGTTATGGACTGGGTGAAATGGTCGTGCAGGGCGCGGTCAACCCGGACGAGTTTTATGTACATAAACCCACCCGTGCGCTGGTTTCCAAAACCCTGGGCAGCAAGGCCATCCAACTGGTGTACGGCGACAAAGGCACGGCGCAGCAGGACACGCAAGTTTCCGATCAGCAGCGTTTCTCTATCACCGATGCCGAAGTCAAGGCACTGGCGGAAATGGCCATCACCATCGAGCAACATTATGGCCGCCCCATGGACATCGAATGGGCCAAGGATGGCGAAACCGGCGAGCTGTTTATTGTGCAGGCGCGCCCCGAAACTGTGAAAACGCGTTCGGGCAGCGTCAACGAAAAGTTTATTCTGAAAGGGACGAGCGAGATACGTATCACTGGCCGCGCCATCGGCCAGAAGATTGGTGCGGGGCGCGTGCGTATTGTCGCCAATCCGAAGGAAATGGATCGCGTGCAAGCGGGCGATGTGCTGGTGGCCGACATGACCGACCCGGACTGGGAGCCGGTGATGAAACGTGCGTCTGCCATCGTGACCAATCGCGGCGGGCGTACCTGCCATGCGGCCATCGTCGCGCGCGAGCTGGGTATTCCGGCGGTAGTCGGTACGGGCGAGGCCACCAGCACGCTGAAAGAAAACGAAATGGTGACCGTCTCCTGTGCCGAAGGCGATACCGGCAAGGTGTACGCAGGCAAACTCGATTTTGAATGCGAACGCGAAGAGGCGGGCGTGCTTCCCGAGCCACCGGCCAAGATTATGATGAACGTCGCCAATCCCGAGCGCGCGTTTGAATTCGCGCAAATTCCCAATCATGGCGTGGGTCTCGCACGCATCGAGTTCATCATCAACAACCAGATTGGCGTGCATCCGCTGGCGGCGCTTGCGTTAGAACCCCTCGCCCAGCGGGAGAGGGGCAGGGGGCGAGACGGGGAATTCGCGGAGCATGCTTCGCGCCCGTCGAGCGGTTCCGGCATGCAGGCCGGAACGCGCCCTGCAAGGGAGGGAGAAATGCCGGGCGAACTGCAAGCGCAAATCCTCGCTAAATCCGCAGGCTATGCCGATCCGGTTTCCTTCTACGTCGACAAACTCGCCGAAGGCATCGCCACCATCGCGGCTGCGTTCTGGCCCAAACCCGTCATCGTGCGCATGTCCGATTTCAAATCCAACGAATATGCCCATTTATTAGGCGGCAAGGATTTCGAGCCGAACGAAGAAAACCCCATGCTCGGTTTTCGCGGTGCATCGCGCTATATATCGGAAAGCTTCCGTCCCGCGTTTGAACTCGAATGCCGTGCGCTCAAAAAAGTCCGCAATGAAATGCGGCTGACCAATGTGGAAATCATGATCCCCTTTGTGCGCACCCTGGAAGAAGCGCAGGGCGTGATTGATTTATTGGCGGCGAATAACTTGAAGCGCGGCCAGGATGGTTTGCGACTCATCATGATGTGCGAGATTCCTTCCAACGTGCTGCTGGCCGAAGACTTCCTCAAGCTGTTCGACGGCTTCTCCATCGGCAGCAACGACCTTACCCAGCTCACGCTGGGCGTGGATCGCGATTCGGCGCTGGTTGCAAACAGTTTTGACGAACGCAATCCGGCGGTGAAAAAGCTCCTAAGCGAAGTGATTGCCGTGTGTAAACGCCAGGGCAAATACATCGGCATCTGCGGCCAGGGGCCAAGCGATCATCCGGACTTTGCCGAGTGGCTGGTGGGGCAGGGGATAGCGTCGATTTCGCTCAATCCGGATACGGTGGTGGCGACCTGGAAGAGGTTAACGAACGAACCCTTAAATAAACGCTTTCAATGATTTGCGTCATTGATTGACAAGGCGAATTTTCGCCTTGCAAGGAAACACTGAACAAATCAGTGTTTCCTTAATAAAACGCCCGGTAGGTTTTGGCTGTCATGGGTTTAAGGGTAGAATTCAGCATTACCAGCACCGCTCAAACAGACATGACCAAGTTTGTATTTGTCACCGGCGGGGTGGTGTCTTCCTTGGGTAAAGGCATCGCTTCTGCATCTCTCGCCGCGATTCTCGAATCGCGGGGTCTCAAAGTCACCCTGTTAAAGCTCGATCCCTACATCAATGTCGATCCCGGCACGATGAGTCCGTTCCAGCATGGCGAGGTATTCGTCACCGAAGACGGCGCGGAAACCGATCTTGATCTTGGTCATTACGAGCGCTTTTCCAGCGCCAAGATGGGCAAGCGCAACAACTTCACCACCGGGCAAATCTACAAAACCGTCATCGACCGCGAGCGTCGCGGCGATTATCTGGGCGGCACGGTGCAGGTCATTCCGCACATCACCGACGAGATCAAGTCGCATATCCGGGCTGGCGCGGGCGATGCCGATCTGGCGCTGGTGGAAATCGGCGGCACGGTGGGCGATATTGAATCCCTGCCGTTTCTGGAAGCCATCCGCCAGATGGGTTTTGAAGGCGGGCCGGAAAGTACCTGCTACATCCATCTGACCTTGCTGCCCTACATTGCCACGGCAGGCGAACTCAAAACCAAACCCACCCAGCACAGCGTAAAAGAACTGCGCGAAATCGGTATTCAACCCGATGTGCTGTTGTGCCGTGCCGACCGCGAAATCCCCAAGGACGAACGCCGCAAAATTGCGCTGTTTACCAACGTGCGTCCCGAGGCGGTGATTCAGGTACTGGATTCAGATTCCATCTACAAAATCCCGGCCATGCTGCACGATCAAATGCTGGATGAAATCGTTTGCCACAAGCTCGGCATTCTTGCCCATGCGGCAGATTTGTCGGTCTGGAACAAACTGGTCGATGCGCTGGAACACCCGGAGCATGAAGTCAACATTGCCTTTGTCGGCAAATATGTGGATTTGACCGAGTCTTACAAGTCTTTGTCCGAAGCCATGATCCACGCCGGAATGCACACGCGCAGCAAGGTCAAAATCCAGTACATTGATTCGGAAAGTCTGGAAAAAGACGGCACGGATTGCCTGAAAGACAAGGACGCGATTTTGGTGCCGGGCGGCTTTGGCAAGCGCGGCGTGGAAGGCAAGATTGCCGCGATTCGTTTTGCGCGTGAGAACAAGGTGCCGTATCTGGGCATTTGTCTCGGCATGCAGCTCGCGGTGGTGGAATACGCCCGCAACGTGGCAGGCATGGCCGACGCGCACTCCACCGAATTTGAACCCAACACCACGCACCCGGTGATCGGCTTGATTACTGAATGGCTGGACCGCGAAGGTCAGATCGAAAAGCGCAGCGAACAGTCCGATCTGGGCGGAACCATGCGTCTGGGCGGCCAGGTCTGTCAGTTGAAAGACGGTTCGCTGGCGCGTGAGGTGTATGGACAACCGGAAATTACCGAACGTCATCGCCATCGTTTTGAGGTCAACAACACGCTGCTGGCAAAACTGGAAGCGCAAGGTCTGGTGGTGGCGGGTCGTGCGCCCGGCACGGATTTGTGCGAAATGGTCGAGTTGCCGCAAAGCGAACACCCGTGGTTTATCGGCTGTCAGTTTCACCCGGAATTTACCAGCAACCCGCGCAGCGGCCACCCGTTGTTCAAGGCTTTCGTGCAGGCGGCAATTGCCCAGCAGGCTCTAAAAAATACGCAAGCAGCAAACAAGGAAACAGCATGAAACTATGTCACTTTGAAGCAGGTCTGGATCAACCGCTGTTCCTGATTGCCGGCCCTTGCGTGATCGAGTCCGAGCAACTGGCGATGGACACGGCGGGCGCGTTGAAAGAAATGTGCGCGGCGCTGAATGTGCCGTTTATTTACAAGTCTTCGTTCGACAAGGCCAATCGTTCTTCGACATCCTCGTTTCGTGGTTTGGGGATAGAAGAAGGCTTGCGCATTTTGTCCGAAGTGAAGCAGAAAATCGGCGTGCCAGTATTGACTGACGTGCATGAAGACACGCCGCTAAACGAAGTGGCGGCAGTGGTGGACGTGTTGCAAACCCCGGCGTTTTTGTGTCGTCAAACCAACTTTATTCAGAATGTGGCCAAAACCGGCAAGCCGGTCAACATCAAAAAAGGCCAGTTTCTTGCGCCGTGGGATATGCAAAACGTAGTGGACAAAGCCCGCGCCACCGGCAACCAGCAGATCATGGTGTGCGAGCGCGGCGTAAGTTTTGGCTACAACACGCTGGTGTCGGACATGCGCGGCCTGGCCATCATGCGCGACACCGGTTGCCCGGTGGTGTTTGATGCCACCCACTCGGTACAGCAGCCGGGCGGGCAAGGCGCAACCAGCGGCGGTCAGCGCGAGTTTGTGCCGGTGCTGGCGCGTGCGGCGGTGGCGGTGGGCGTGGCAGGCGTGTTTGCCGAAACCCATCCCAACCCCGCCTGTGCGCTGTCCGACGGCCCTAACGCCTGGCCGTTGCCGCTGATGAAAGAGCTGCTGGAGACATTAAAAGAATTAGATGCGTTGGTAAAACAGCGCGGGTTTATTGAAAACAAGCTGATGAAGAATTAAACAAAGAGGACAGGAGGACAAGAGGTTTTCTGCGCCCTCCGCGTCTCAGTGGTTCAAGACTTTAAAATAAGGAAATTAAATTGAGCGCGATTGTTGATGTAATTGGACGTGAAATTCTGGACTCCCGTGGCAACCCCACCGTAGAGGCCGATGTATTGCTGGAATCCGGCGTGATGGGGCGTGCGGCGGTGCCTTCCGGCGCTTCTACCGGTAGCCGCGAAGCGATTGAATTGCGTGACGACGACAAGTCGCGCTATCTGGGAAAAGGTGTGTTAAAGGCAGTCGAACACGTCAACACCGAAATCTGCGAAGCGTTGCTGGGGCTGGATGTGGAAGACCAGGCTTTCCTGGATCGCATCATGATTGAGCTGGACGGCACGGAAAACAAATCACGCCTCGGCGCTAACGCTATTCTGGCGGTGAGCATGGCGATTGCCCGCGCCGCCGCCGAAGAATCCGGCCTGCCGCTGTATCGCTATTTGGGTGGTGCGGGGCCGATGGCTTTGCCAGTGCCGATGATGAACATCATCAACGGTGGCGCACACGCCAACAACAGCATCGACATGCAGGAATTCATGATTATTCCGGTTGGCGCAAAATCCTTCCGCGAAGCGCTGCGTTACGGTGCCGAGGTTTTCCATACGCTAAAGAAACTGCTCGACAGCAAGGGCATGACCACCACCGTGGGCGACGAAGGCGGCTTTGCGCCTAACCTGGAATCCAACGAAACCGCGCTCAAGCTGATTGTGGAAGCCATCGAAAAAGCCGGTTTCATGCCCGGTGCAGACATCGCCATTGGTGTCGATTGCGCGGCCAGCGAATTTTATAAAGACGGCCTGTATCACATCGAAGCCGAGGGTTTGAAACTCAACTCTGCGCAATTGACCGACTACCTCGCGTCCTGGTGCGACAAATATCCCATCATCAGTATCGAAGA
The DNA here is from genome assembly GCA_043740065.1 of Thiobacillaceae bacterium. Taxonomy (GTDB): domain Bacteria; phylum Pseudomonadota; class Gammaproteobacteria; order Burkholderiales; family Thiobacillaceae; genus UBA6918. Next base: position 15,319 of record JAYUCZ010000205.1, read on the forward strand.
CGGCATGGCCGAAAACGACTGGGATGGCTGGGCGCTGTTGACCCAGCGTTTGGGCAAAAACATCCAGATCGTTGGCGACGATTTGTTTGTTACCAACGCCAAAATTTTGCGCGTAGGCATCCAGAAAAAAATTGCCAATTCCATTCTCATCAAGGTCAACCAGATCGGCACCTTGAGCGAAACTTTCGAGGCCATCGAAACCGCCAAACGTGCGGGTTACACCTCAGTGATTTCCCATCGTTCCGGCGAAACCGAAGACACCACCATTGCCGATCTGGCGGTGGCTACCAACGCGCTGCAAATCAAGACCGGCTCGCTGTCGCGTTCCGACCGCATGGCCAAGTACAACCAGTTGCTGCGCATTGAAGAAGAGCTGGGCAGCATGGCCAGCTACCCCGGACGCGATGCGTTTTACCAGATTGGTTGATGTTGCTGGTGTTGGATGATGCGCTGGTTGCCCCCCTTGCTGATTGCATTGATCGTGTTGCTGCAATATCCGTTGTGGCTGGGCGAGGGTGGCTGGCTCAAGGTTTGGAATCAATCCCGGACAGTGGAAAAGCAGGAGGCGTTAAACGCACAGTTGCGCGTGCGCAACGAAACGCTTTCTGCGGAAGTGAGAGATTTGAAAGAAGCGCATGATGCCATTGAGGAACGCGCGCGCAGCGAACTTGGCATGGTAAAACCGGATGAAATTTTTGTCCGTGTCGTGCCTGGGAATACGACGAGTGAGCAGACAAATCCATGAATGAGCTGCAAGTGGCATTGGCGATTATCGGCATCCTTGCGGTGGTCGGTATTCTCATTTACAACCGCTTGCAGGAGCGCAAATTCCGCAGGCAGACCGAGGCAGGTTTTAGTAAACCTGACCACGATGCCTTGCTGGATGTTGTGGAAAGCAAGGTGGAAGTCAGCCGGGTATGGTCTGGGCAAAGCGAGCCCGTGTTCAGCGAACATGACACAACCCTGGATGCGGGGCCGCACACGCTAGAACCCACCTTCGGCGTAGAGCCAGAACTGGTGCCTGAACCTGTGTTGCTGCGTGCAGCTCCAGAGCCCGCGCAAGCTGAACCTGTGCAATCCGGGTCATTGCCTCCGGTATCGGCCACACAAACAGAAGCCCCGCCCCAACAGATCGTTGCGTCCCCACGTGCCGAACTTGCGTCTGACATTTTCAGCGGTGTGACTCCCTCCAGGGAACAGCCGCACAACGAACTGATCGAGTTCAAGGTTCAAATGAAATGCGTGGACGGCATGTCGTCCGAAGACTTTGGCGACATTCTCAGTCGTTGCCGCGCACTTGGAAAACCGGTGCGCTGGCGTGCTTTGCCGCCGGGAGGCTTGGCCAGTGCCCTGCCGCAGGGCGGCTTGAGCTGGGAAGTGCTTCAGCCACAAAGCAAAAAACGCTACCTTGAGGTCGTCGCCACCATGCAACTGGCCGACCGCAACGGGGCAGCCAGCAAGGAAGAATTGTCGTCACTGTGCGATTTGGCGCACGAAGCAGCGCTTGCCCACGGCTGGCAGAGCAAATGTGATGATCTGGTTGAGTCCATGGCACGTGCGCAATCACTGGACAAGTTTTGCGCGGATGTGGATGTGTTGATTGGCCTCAATATCATTTCGCGCGGTACGGCATTTTTACCGAGCGCAAAAATTCGTCTGGAAGTCGAAGCGGCAAACATGCAATTGCAGGCCGATGGAATCTATCATTTGCTGGATAGCCGCAATGAAACCCTTTTTACGCTGAGTAGCGTGCTTGGCAACCGCGAGCCGCAGCCGTTTGTGGCCGATGCACCGAATGCGCCAGAAACCAAGGGCATGACGCTATTGTTTGATGTGCCCAGAGTGCCGGATGGCTTGAAAACCTTCGATGGCATGGTTGCGCTGGGCCGCAAGCTAAGCCACGATTCGGGCGGCTTGTTGGTGGATGACAACATGCGTCCGCTGACTGATGCGGGCATTGAGAAAATCCGCGCCCAGCTCGCGCAAATCTACGACAAGATGGAATCACGCGGCATTCCGCCGGGCGGGCGGCTGGCACTCAGACTGTTTTCCTGAGCATGCTGCAACAGGAAGCCATCGTCCGCGCAAAGAGCCTGCGCGACCAGCTTAATCACCACAGCCATCTTTATTACGTGCTCGATGCACCGGAGATTCCGGATGCCGAATACGACCGCCTGTTCCGCGAATTGCAGGCGCTGGAAGCACAATATCCCGAGTTGCTGACCACAGATTCCCCCACCCAACGCGTGGGCGGCAAGGCGCTGGATGCGTTTGCGCAGATAGCCCATGCCGTGCCCATGCTGTCGATTGAAACCGAGTCGGATGCGACACCGGCAGGTGCTGCGAATTTCGACCAGAAAGTGCGCAAGAAACTCGGGCTGAACGACACCGACCCGCCCATCGAATACGCCGCCGAACTGAAGTTTGACGGCCTGGCGCTCAACCTGCGTTACGAGCGCGGCGTGCTGGTGCAAGCCGCCACGCGCGGCGATGGCGAAACCGGCGAGGACGTCACCGCCAACGTGCGCACCATCCGCAACATTCCGCTCAAACTGGCCGGGGAGAGCCCGCCCGCCGTACTCGAAGTGCGCGGCGAAGCCTTGATGAAACATGCCGACTTTGAACGCTACAACGCCAAACAACGTGCGCACGGCAAAGCGCCGCTGGTCAACCCGCGCAATGGCGCGGCGGGCAGTATCCGCCAACTGGATTCCAAACTGGCCGCGCAGCGTCCGCTAACTTTCTTTGCCTACGGTATCGGCCAGACGCAGGGCTGGAAAATTCCCATTACCCACAGCGGCATCCTCGATGCGCTTTTAAATATGGGATTGCCGGTCAACAACGAACGCATGACCGGATCTGGGGCGGATGCGCTGGTCGCTTTTCATCGCGAGATTGCCGCCAAGCGCGACAGCCTGCCGTTCGACATCGACGGCGTGGTTTATAAGGTCAACGCACTGGCCTTGCAAAACGAACTGGGCTTTCGCAACCGCGAGCCATCCTGGGCAGTGGCGCACAAATATCCGGCGCAAGAGCAGATTACCCAGGTGTTGGATATTGACGTGCAAGTCGGTCGAACTGGTGCAATCACGCCGGTGGCCAGGCTTGCGCCGGTGTTTGTTGGTGGTGTCACCGTGACCAACGCCACTTTGCACAACGAAGACGAAGTGCGCCGCAAAGACGTGCGCATCGGCGACTGGGTTTCCGTGCGCCGTGCGGGCGACGTGATTCCCGAAGTGGTGGCGGTAATGCAAGACCGCAGGCCGGACGACGTGCGGGAGTTTGTCATGCCAACCCTATGCCCGGTGTG
>JAYUCZ010000206.1:0-3478 GCA_043740065.1 Thiobacillaceae bacterium
GCTGACCTTGTGGATTTCCGTGTTGTTCTTGCAGCGTTCCTTGAGGAAATACTCGACGGCTTTTACGTCGTGATTGGTGGTGGCCTCGATTTCCTTGACCCGCGCCGCATCGTCTTCGGAAAAGTTTTCCACGAGGCCATCCAGAAAGGCAATTGCCGCCGCCGAGAATGCTGACACTTCGGCGATGCCGGGTGCAGCGGCCAATGCTTTCAGCCATTCCACTTCCACCCAAACGCGGTGTTTGATCAGGCCAAATTCGCTGAAGTACGGGCGCAGGCTGGCAATTTTTGAGCCGTAGCGGCCATCCAGCGGGGACAATGCGGTGAGGGCGGAGAGTTCCATGCGGGTTCTTGGTGTGTTGTGCAGAACCGCCATTTTAACGGAGATGCTCAGGAAACCTGTCGTCTGTCCCGAAAGGCTTGGGCGATCGTGCCCAGATCGACATATTCCAGTTCGCCGCCCAGCGGCACGCCGCGTGCTAGACGCGAAACTTTCAGACCTTTTTCGCGCAGGCGTTCGCCCAGCATGTGCGCGGTGGCTTCGCCTTCAGGCGTGAAGTTAGTGGCCAGCACGACTTCTTCCACCATGCCGTCCAGCGCACGGTTCAGCAATTTATCCAGGCTGATTTCACGCGGCCCCACGCCGTCCAGCGGCGACAGTCTGCCCATCAGCACAAAATACAAGCCGTTGAAGCTTTGTGTGGATTCCAGCATGTTGAGGTCGGCGGGCATTTCCACCACCGCCAGCAGTTTTTTGTCGCGGCGCGGATGCGTGCAGGTGGGGCAGATTTCGGCTTCGGAAAAATTGTTGCATAGCTTGCAGTGCTGTAAATTGCTTAGCGCGTGATCCAGTGTGTGCGCGAGTTTTTCTGCGCCAGCGCGGTCACGTTGCAGCAGATGGTAAGCCATGCGTGCCGCCGATTTTGGCCCGACACCGGGCAGGGCACGCAGGGCATCAATCAACGCGGCGAGTGCGCCGGGCGTATTCTTATTCATGCAAAGAACCGTATTTGAACCACAAAGGACACAAAGAAAAGAACAAGATTTTTTGTTTTCTTGGTGTTCCTTTGTGGCCTTCGTGTCCTTTGTGGTGGACTGTGGTTTTTAGTTTCACGCGACTCAGTTTGGCATCGAGCCGCCGGGCGGTTCCTTGCCGGACATGATGAGGTAGAAACCCAGCGCAACCAGCGCCATCCACAACACCACCGCGCCCATACCAAAACGCTCGGACAGTGCGCCCATATTGAGCATCACCAGCACGGCCACAACCAGCACCGCATTGCCAGCCCAGAAGCGCAATCTTTGCGTGTCCATGTTCGCCATCTTCTTAAAACGGCAGCTTCATTCCGGGCGGCAAGGACAAGCCCTGGGTAAACGCGCCCATTTTCTCCTGCGAAGTCGCTTCGGCCTTGCGAAAGGCATCGTTGACGGCAGCGGCGATCAGGTCTTCGAGCATTTCCTTGTCGTCCATTACGCCCGCGTCGATTTGCACGCGACGCACATCGTTACGGCAGGTCATGGTGACTTTGACCATGCCTGCGCCAGACACGCCTTCGACTTCAACTTCGGCCAGTTGTGCCTGTGCTTTTTGCATGTTCTCCTGCATTTTCTGCACCTGCTTCATCATGCCGCCCATGCCGCCTTTCATCATTTTGTTTCTCCTGATAATTGAATGGATGCCGGGTCTATCCGCGCATCAAATTGTTCGACCAGATCACGCACAAACGGATCGCTCTCGATGGCTTCAACTGCTTGTGACTGCTTTTCGGCTTTGTCGCGCGCGCGTTGTTCTACCGGGCTGGCACCGGATGCTGTGCCAATTTCAAACTGCACTTTCAGACCATCGCCAAATTTTTGCTTGAGTGCGGCAACCAGTTTTTCTTGATAGGTTTTATCCAGCAGGTGTTTGTGTTCTGCGGCCAGACCCAAGTGCATTTCGTTGGCATCGTGCGATTTCAGTTCGCACTGGTCGGCCAGCATCCGCGCCATGCCGCCCAGCTTGAGGCTGGCGACGGTGTTAGGCCAGTTGATGGCGACTAGTTGAGGCGCTGCTGCAATTTCAGCGACGGGTGTTGGCGCTGGCGGTGCGAGTTGCCGCTCTGGTGCGGAAGTGGCTGGCGCAGGGGTGGGGCGTGCCACCTGCACTGGCGCAGACACACTACGACTGGCAGCCGTACTGACTTTAAGCGCCGCTGTCTTCGGCAGTTCGGCATTACCCGGTGCAAACGCCAGCATCCGCAACAGCGTCATGCTAAAACCAGCCAGTTCGTCCGGCGCGTAAGGCATATCGCGACGGCCATTCAGCGCAATCTGGTAATACAGTTGCACGCTTTCGGCATCCAGGGTTTGCGCGGTTTGTCTGATTTGCGCGGCATCTTGTTCAGCATCATCCAGCGCATCGGGGGCAGCTTGCACCAGGGCAATGCGCGTCAGCAAGCTGCCTAAATCCTGCAAGGCCGCCGCCAGCGACACGCCGCGACCGGAAAGTTTTTGCGGTTGTTCGAGCAAGCTGGACGCATCCTTGCGTGCCAGTGCATCGAGAATTTCAAACAGGTATTCCTGCCCGACCGTACCCAGCATGGCTTCGACCGCGCCGGTTTGTAACTGGCCGTTGCCGTGGGCAATCGCCTGGTCAGTCAGCGACAGCGCATCGCGCATACTGCCGTTGGCAGCGCGTGCCAGCAGATTCAACGCGGCGGGTTCGGTGCCGATATTTTCCTGCTCCAGCACATGCGACAAACGCTGCACGACTTGCTGCGGGGTCATCGGCTTGAGGTTGAATTGCAGGCAGCGGCTTAATACCGTGACGGGAATTTTTTGCGGGTCGGTGGTAGCGAGGATGAACTTCACATGCTCGGGCGGTTCTTCCAGCGTTTTAAGCATGGAATTGAACGCGGGTTTCGACAACATGTGTACTTCGTCAATGATGTAAACCTTGTAGCGCCCGACTGTGGGCGCGTACTGCGCATTGTCCAGCACCTCGCGCATGTTATCGACACCGGTGTTGGAAGCCGCATCCAGTTCCAGTAGATCGACAAAACGCCCCGCGTCGATTTGTTTGCAAGCGCTGCATTCGCCGCAGGGTTCAGGTGTGACACCGGTTTCGCAATTGAAGCATTTGGCCAGTATCCGCGCCAGCGTAGTTTTGCCGACTCCGCGTGTGCCGGTAAACAGATAAGCGTGGTGCAAGCGTCCTTGCGTGAGCGCATTCGACAACGCCTTGACCACATGCTCCTGCCCGGTGAGATCGGCAAACCGGCGTGGCCGCCATTTTCTGGCCAGCGCAACTGCGGGTTGGGGGGAGTCGCCGAAGAGGTCAGACATGGAGTGTGGGGGGCAGGGGCTAGGAATTAGGGGCTAGGGTTTAGGGGAAGTGCGGCTACGCCGAGCCTTTTAAAGCAGTGTTCTTAAATTTGGCACGAAACACACGCTTTTCCCCCTAGCCCCTATTGATCCGGCACGAATTAACCATGAATGTA
>JAYUCZ010000207.1:0-8245 GCA_043740065.1 Thiobacillaceae bacterium
GCTTTTGTATAACCAGTGCGAAGCCACGCCGGTTTCGGCAAAGCGGTGCATGTCCAGGGTGCGAATCTGGATTTCCAGCGGCGTGCCCTGCGGGCCAAACAAAATGGAATGCAACGACTGGTAGCCGTTGGCCTTGGGAATCGCAAGGTAGTCCTTGAACTTGCCGGGAATGGGCTTGTATAGGGCATGTAACGCACCCAGCGCCAGATAGCAGGACGGCACATCTTTGACCACGATGCGAAAGCCGTAAATATCGAACACCTCGGAAAACGCCAGGTTTTTTTCCTGCATTTTCTTGTAGATGCTGTACAGGTGCTTTTCGCGTCCGGTCACGCTGGCTTCCACGCCGGCCTGGGCAAGTTTTTCCTGGATGGCGACGCTGATTTTTTCCACCAGTTCGCGGCGGTTGCCGCGTGCGGCATTCACCGCTTTGCTGACTACCCGGTAGCGGGTTGGGTGCAGGAACTGGAAGCCGAGGTCATCCATTTCCTGGAACACGGCATGCAGACCCAGGCGGTTGGCAATGGGTGCGTAGATTTCCAGGGTTTCGGCGGCGATGCGCTTGCGCTTTTCGGACGACAATTCGCCCAGGGTACGCATGTTATGCAGACGATCGGCCAGTTTGATGAGGATGACGCGCACGTCTTGCGCCATGGCCAGCAGCATTTTGCGGAAATTTTCCGCCTGCGCATGTTGTTCGCTGGCAAAGGAAAGTTTATCCAGCTTGGATACGCCCTCGACCAGATGCGCGACCGCCTTGCCAAAACGCGCCTTGATCTCATCGCTAGTGGCATCGGTGTCTTCCACCACATCGTGCAGCAAGGCGGCCGCCAGCGCCTGCGCGTCCAGATGCCAGCCGGACAGAATGCCGGCCACAGCCAGCGGGTGGGAAATGTAAGGCTCGCCGCTCTTGCGGAACTGCCCGGCATGGGCATCGCGGCTGACGTAAAACGCATCGCGCACCAGCTCGATATCGGCTGGCGCAAGATACGTCAGCAGTGGCGCAAGCGCGGAAAAATCAGCCGACGCGTGTGCGCCGGTTGTTGGGTTTGCTATAGGCGTTACAGGCTCAGGCCTTGCCACGGTTGAGGATTTCCAGCCCCACCTTGCCGGCGGCAATTTCTCGGAGCGCCGTCACAATGGGCTTGTCGCGGCTTTCCACTAGCGGCTGCGAGCCCTGTGCAATCTGGCGTGCGCGGATGGTGGCCGCCAGGGTCAGCTCAAAGCGGTTGGTGATGGTTTTCATGCAGTCGTCGGTCGTAATGCGTGCCATGGTCGTCCTCGTTTAGTTCTTGAACTGTGTAAGCAATAACGCTAGCTTCAACGCTTGTCTGACGGTGACCAGCCGGGCGGCCTTGATGACCGCCGTCAAATCCAGTAATGCCTGGTCAAAATCATCATTGACGATTATATATTCGAACTCCATGGCATGGCTGATATCGTCGCACGCTGCGGCCAGCCGTCTCTCGATGATTTCCTGGCTGTCCTGCGCACGGTTAAGCAAGCGGTTGCGCAGGGCATTCAACGAAGGCGGCACGATGAAAATAGTGACCGCCTCGGGGAAATACTTATTCACTTGCGCCGCGCCCTGCCAGTCAATTTCCAGCAGGATGTCATGGCCTAGAGCAATCTCGCCAGCTATCCAACTCTGCGAAGTGCCGTAAAAATTACCATACACTTCGGCGCTTTCCAGAAACTCGCCGCGCCCGGTCATTTCTACAAAAAATTCACGGCTGACAAAATGATAATCACGGCCGTTGATTTCTCCCGGACGCGGCGCGCGCGTGGTGGTGGAAACCGACAGACGAATGCCCGAGTCATTTTTCAGCAACGCCTTGACCAGGCTGGTTTTGCCCGCGCCAGACGGCGCGGCGACCACATAAAGCACACCCTGCATGTTGGTAGAACCTCTTGGTAAACGCTGATTTATTCGATGTTTTGTATCTGTTCGCGCATCTGCTCGATCAGCACCTTGAGTTCAACTGCGATGCGCGTGGTTTCGGTAGAAACCGATTTAGAGCCCAGGGTGTTGGCCTCGCGCTGCAATTCCTGCATGAGAAAATCCAGGCGTTTGCCTGCTGCGCCGCCCTTTTCCAGGGTGCGGCGGACTTCGACAATATGCGTGGCAAAGCGCGACAACTCTTCATCCACGTCAACTTTTTGCGCAAACACGGCAAACTCTTGCGCCAGGCGCTCATTGCCATCGTCAATCAATGCCTCTTTCAAACGCACCGACAGTTTCTCGCGCCAGACGGCCAGAACAAAGGGAAGCAAGGCTCTGGCTTCGTCGATCAGCTTGCTTGCCGCATCCAGGCGCTGGTCGATATGCGCCTTGAGTTTTTCGCCTTCGCGCTGGCGGCTGGCGATCATGTCATCCAGCGTTGCCTCCATCACCGCCATAAGGGCAGGCAACTCGTCGCTCGCGCCCATTCCCGGCAGGCTCAACACGCCGTTCCAGCGCAAAATATCCGCCACAGAAAGCGGCGCGGCATCGGCAAAGCGCGCACGAACCTGTTTTTGCCAGTCCGCCAGAGATTCAAGTATCGCCGGATTCAGACCGATATCGGACGTGGCTTCTGGAAGCGGCACCTGACTCAGGCGACACTCCAGCTTGCCCCGGTTGAGGCGGCGGGAAATCGCCTCGCGCAGCGCCGGTTCAACCATGCGCAGTTCATCCGGAAGTCGAAATGCAATTTCCAGATAACGCTGGTTAACGGAGCGAAGGTCGATGGTTACCAGTGCGCTCCCCACCTTTGCGGTGTGGGAGGCATATCCTGTCATGCTGAGAATCATGAGATTATCTTGGTGTCTGTAGTGTGAAAAAGATGATAGCAGTTTAATTTATGCCCACCCAACCCAACCAATCCCTGCCTAACGGATACACGCTGAACGAATACACCATCGTCCGCAAAATCGGCGGCGGCGGATTCAGCATGGTATATCTGGCGCGGGACGAGTCCGGCGAAGAAGTCGCCATCAAGGAATACCTGCCCGGCGCACTGGTGTTGCGCACCGAGGGTTCGGTGGTGGTCGAGGCCAGCTCGGACGACAACCGCAATATTTTTCGTCACGGCATGAAGTGTTTTTTTGAGGAAGGTCGCACCCTCGCCCGCATCAATCACAACAATGTGGTGCGCGTGACCAATTTCTTCCGCGCCAACGATACGGTGTATATGGTCATGCGCTACGAGCGCGGCAAGACCCTGCAACAACACATCCAGGCCAATCGCGGCAATGTGCAGGAGGGTTTTATCCGGCGCGTGTTCGCGCACATGCTGACCGGCCTGCGCGAAGTGCATACCCACAAGCTGCTGCATCTGGACATCAAGCCTTCCAACATTTACATCCGCCAGGATGGCTCACCGGTGCTGATCGACTTTGGTGCCGCACGGCAAACGCTCACCCAGGAAGAAAGCAAACTCCAGCCGATGTACACGCCCGGTTTTGCCGCGCCCGAGCAGTACCAAAACCGCGAACGGCTTGGCCCCTGGACTGACATTTACAGCGTCGGCGCCAGCCTGTACGCCTGCCTGGCCGGCATTCCCCCACAGGCTGCCGATGCCCGCCTGCTAAACGACAAGCTAACCCCGGCCATCAAGACCTGGACAGGTGAATACTCGAATCATTTGCTGGAAACGGTGGACTGGTGTCTGCAGCTGAATTACATGGATCGTCCGCAAAGTGTGTTTGCCGTGCAAAAACTGTTGTTGGACAACTCTTCCATGCACGCCGCCAGTCCTTCCCTATTGACCACGATCAAGCGCACCTTGAACAAGGAAATTTTCTAAGGGCTCGCCATGAAATTCACCATCTATCAAGCCTCCCGCCAGGGCGGCCGCAAAAACAACCAGGACAGGGTGGCCTACTCTTACAGTCGGGATGCCCTGCTGATGGTGGTGGCCGACGGCATGGGCGGGCACATGTACGGCGAGATTGCCGCGCAGATCAGCGTGCAGACCATTACCGATCAATTCCAGCGGATGGCACGCCCGCGACTGGTTGATCCGTCAAAGTTTCTCAACGATGTAATTCAAAAATCGCACTACGCCATCAACGATCACGCCCTCGAACATGACCTGCTGGAAATCCCGCATACCACCTGCGTGGCGGCCATCATCCAGGACAATGTCGCTTACTGGGCACACGTAGGCGATTCGCGGCTGTATTTTCTAAGCGACGACAAACTGGTCGCCCGCACCGAGGACCATACCGCCGTGGCACGCATGGTCAAGGACGGCCTGATCAGCGAAGAGGAAAGCGCCCACCATCCGGCGCGCAACCGCGTCAGCAACTGTCTGGGCGGCTATGTGCCGCCCGAAGTCGAGTGTTCTCCGCCCATGCCCATCCATGATGGCGACACCATGCTGCTTTGCACCGACGGGGTGTGGGGGTCGGTCAGTATTCCGGAAGTGGCCGCCATCCTGTCTTCCTACATCCTGGAGGATGCTGTCCGCCATTTGATGGATCACGCGGAGTTTCGTGGTGGCGAAAACGGTGACAACCTGTCGCTGGTCGCCATGTCCTGGGGCGACACGCATAAATCCGGGCTGGGCTCGATATCCACGCTATCGCTGCCGGAATACGGCTTTACCACCGAAATAAAGAAACCGGAACCTTCACGCACACCGGCCATCTCGGACGACGAAATCGAACGCGCCATCGCTGAAATCCAGGATGCCATCAAGAAAATCAGCGGCAAGTAAACGGGCTGCTGGCTGTTAAAATCTCTCCTTCGCACCAGGAGAAAAATTCGTGAATCAAGCAACCAACCTGCAACGCCCCAGCGGTCGCCCCGCCAACGCCCTGCGTATGCTGCGCATTACCCGCGCCTACACCAAACACGCCGAAGGCTCGGTGCTGATCGAGTGCGGCGACACCAAGGTACTGTGTACCGCCAGCGTGCTGGAAAAAGTGCCGCCGCATAAAAAAGCCAGTGGCGAAGGCTGGGTCACTGCCGAATACGGCATGTTGCCGCGTTCCACCCACACCCGCTCCGACCGCGAAGCCGCACGCGGCAAGCAGTCCGGACGCACCCAGGAAATCCAGCGCTTGATCGGGCGCAGCCTGCGTGCCGTGGTGGATTTGAAAAAACTCGGCGAGCGCACTATTCATATTGATTGCGACGTGCTGCAAGCCGACGGCGGCACCCGCACCGCCAGCATTACCGGCGCGTATGTGGCGCTGGCCGATGCCGTCAACTGGTTAACCGCGCAGGGCAAACTGGCCGACTCACCGCTGCTCGATCACGTTGCCGCGATTTCTGTTGGTGTTTACCAAGGCGCTCCGGTGCTGGATCTGGATTACGCAGAAGACTCCGACTGCGACACCGACATGAACGTAGTCATGACCGGCAGCGGCGGCATGATCGAAGTACAGGGCACGGCGGAAGGCGCAGCGTTCTCGCGTGCCGAATTAAACGCGCTGCTGGACTTGGCCGAAGCGGGTATTGGGCAGTTGGTTGCCGCGCAAACGGCATCGCTAAAACAGCAGTAATTTTTTGTTTTGAACAAGTGCGGACAAGAGGACAGGAGTAACCCCTACTTTGTTTTTCCTCTTGTCCTCATGTCCTCTTTGTTAAATATGATTTTTTCAGGCGGCATTTTTTCGCATTGGAGAACCCGGTGAACAACAAAATCGTCATCGCATCCGGCAACGCCGGCAAGCTGCGCGAAATCCGCCGCATTCTGGAACCGCTCGGTTTCAATATTGCGCCGCAATCCGATTTTGGCGTGCCGGATTGCCCGGAACCGCATGTGACGTTTATCGAAAACTGTCTGGCCAAGGCGCGTCACGCTTCGCTGCACACCGGGCTACCGGCGCTGGCGGACGACTCCGGCATTTGCGTGGATGCGTTGAACGGCGCACCCGGCGTGTATTCCGCACGCTATGCGGGCGAACCAAAGTCCGATCAGCGCAACAATGAAAAGCTCATCGCCGCGCTGAAAAACGAGTCCAACCGCAGCGCCCACTACTACTGCGTCATCGTGCTAGTACGCCGCCCGGACGACCCGCAACCGCTGATTGCCGAAGGCAGTTGGCATGGCGAAATCATCGACACCCCGCGCGGCGAAGATGGCTTTGGTTATGACCCGTACTTTCTTCTGCCCGAGTTTGGCAAAACCGGTGCGGAACTCGACCCCGACCAGAAAAACGCCATCAGCCATCGCGGCAAGGCGTTGATGGCACTGGTGGAAAAACTGCAAGCGACAGAGAGGTAAGTGAGGTTCAGGGAGGTTTCTGGAAAACGAACCTCCCGTTCCTCTCTTACCTCTCTGTCCATCTTTTTACATGCAACCCATCGGACTTCATCTCCACCCCGGCCTGACCGCCCAGCCACCGCTGTCGCTGTACATTCACCTGCCGTGGTGCGTGAAAAAGTGTCCTTACTGCGACTTTAATTCGCACGCGGTTAAGGGCAGCATGGCTTTATCCCCCTCTCCCTTGAGGGGAGAGGGTGAAATCCCCGAAGCCGACTACATCGCCGCACTGACCCGCGATCTGGAACACGCGCTGCCGCAAATCTGGGGGCGAAAAATCCACACGGTGTTTTTTGGCGGCGGCACGCCCAGCCTGTTTTCGCCGGATGGCATCGACCGTATTCTGACCACAGTACGCACGCTCACCCCACTTGAACCGCTGGCAGAAATCACCCTGGAAGCCAATCCCGGCACCGTCGAAGCCGGGCGTTTCAGGGGCTATCGTGAAGCCGGGGTCAATCGCGTTTCGCTCGGCATCCAGAGTTTTAACGACAATGCGCTGCAAAAACTGGGACGCATACACGGCGCAGCAGAAGCGCTGCGCGCAGCAGAACTAGCCGCGCAAACCTTCGATACCTTCAACCTGGATTTGATGATTGCCCTGCCCGGCCAGAGCCAGGCGCAATTGCAACAAGACATCGACACCGCGTTAAGTTTCAACCCGCCGCATCTGTCCTGCTATCACCTGACGCTGGAGCCAAACACGCCCTTCGGCCACACCCCGCCGCCCAACCTGCCGGACGACGACACGTCCGCCAACATGCAGGACTGGCTGAATACGCAATTAGCCGACGCGGGCTACGATCACTACGAAACCTCCGCGTATGCAAAGCCGCACCAGCGCAGCCGCCACAACCTCAACTACTGGATGTTCGGCGATTACCTCGGCATCGGCGCGGGCGCTCATTCCAAGCTATCGTTCCACGATCGCATCATCCGGCAAATGCGCGTCAAACATCCCGCGCAATACATGCAGGCCGCCGCTCGCGCCGAACACATCAGCGAGGAGCGCACGCTCACCAGAAAAGACTTGCCGTTCGAGTTCATGATGAACGCACTGCGCTTAAACGACGGCGTGGCGCGGGAATTATTCATGCAGCGCACCGGCTTGCCGCTCATCAGCTGCCAGCGCACACTGGAACAGGCCATAAAAAAAGGCTTGCTGGAAACAACAACCGACCTCATCCGCCCCACGGTACTTGGTCAACGCTTCCTCAATGATTTGCTGGGCTTCTTTTTAGAATAAACCCAGATCATCCATTAGAGCCAAACTACACCTGTGGAGCGCCGCCACCGGCGCGGAAACAACCGAAAATTGCGCCGGGGTCGGCAGCCAGCGAATCGCCCACCGCAAACGCTGAATAAATCAGCCCCTCCCTAACGCCGCTTCCAAATCCACGACGAACTTCAGTCCGCCGACGGTAACAGCGGCTTGTCCAGCTCTTTAAGGAATTCATTGTGTTTCGCAGTCGCTATCTGGATCGCATTCTCGATTTCCACCAAGCTCGCATGGGTCGCCGCGAGGTCGATCTCCTCCTCGCCCACCGCCGTGCTGATGTAGCGGGAGATGTTGAGGTTGTAGCCTTCCTCGGCGATGCGCTCCATCCCGATGCGCTTGGCGTAGCGGTCCTCTTCCTTGCGGAATTGGTAGGTGTCGATGATCTTGGCGATGTGTGCGTCCGTCAGTTGGTTCTGGCGTTTGCCTTTGACGAAGTGCTCGGCGGCGTTGATGAACAGCACGTCGTCGGGCTTCTTGCACTTCTTGAGCACAAGAATGCACACCGGGATGCCGGTGGAGTAGAACAGGTTCGCGGGCAGGCCGATGACGGTGTCGATGTGGCCGTCTTTGAGCAGCTTGGTGCGGATGCGCTCTTCGGCACCGCCACGGAAAAGCACGCCGTGGGGCAGGATGATGGCCATCACGCCTTCGTCTTTGAGGAAGTGGAAGCCGTGCAGCAGGAAGGCGAAATCGGCGGCGGATTTGGGGG
>JAYUCZ010000208.1:0-3475 GCA_043740065.1 Thiobacillaceae bacterium
CCGCGTGCCCGGCTGGACGACCTGATGGTGAGCTATGCCACGCCCGGCGGCGGTGTCGGGCCGCATTTTGATTCGTATGACGTGTTCCTGCTGCAAGGCATGGGGCACAGGCGCTGGCGCATTTCGGCGCAGGAAAACCTCGACATGGTGGAAGGTCTGCCGCTAAAAATTCTCAGCCGCTTCGAGCCGGAAGCCGAATACGTTCTTGCTCCCGGCGACATGTTGTACCTGCCGCCAAAATACGCCCACGACGGCATTGCCGAAGACCACTGCATGACCTATTCCATCGGCTTTCGGGTACCCGCGTTTCAGGAGTTTGGTCAGGATTTCATGAACTTCCTGCACGATGAAATGGATTTGCCGGGGCGCTATGCCGACCCTGATCTGGCCGTGCAAAAACACAGCGCCGAGTTGCCCAAGGCCATGATCGAGCAGATAGCCGAACATCTAGAGCAGCTTCGCTGGGATAACGATCTGGTGGCTGCTTTTGCAGGCCGCTTCTTCTCGGAACCCAAGCCCAATGTGTATTTTGTGCCGCCGGTAAAACCGCTCAGCGAAAAAGCCTTTACTACACGCCTGCAAAAAAATGGCCTGCGCCTGGATCCCAAAACCCGGCTGTTGTTTAGCGGCACGGAATTTTTCATCAACGGCGAGGATTTCGGTGCCACCGGCGTGGAGCGCAAAGTGCTGACCCAGCTTGCCGACACGCGCTCCACGCCCGCCAAGGATTACGGCGAAGCGCTGACTGGCCTGTTTTATGAATGGTATGTGGCGGGGTGGGCGCTTGTCTGATAAATCAGCCTGAGATTTACCGCCAAATTTTGCGATACGCCACCAGCAATTGCCGGTGTATGGCACTGCCTTCAAAGTTCTTGCCCAGCGTGTTCAATCCAAAAAACCGCTCGTCCTGATTGATGAGCGCCAGCGCCTGACGCAGGGTGTCCGCGCCATATAACAGCGTTAAACTGGCTTCGTAGGGGGTGGGGTTCTCCAGCCGCAGGATGTCGGCAATGCAGCGATAGACCTTGAGCCGTTCGGGTTTGAGCTGGCCGTATTCCGCGATCCAGGCACAGCCTTCCAGGATGGCTTCGTCGTCACCCAACGCCAGCGCCAGCAGGGTTTTGAGTTCACCCACGCGCAAATCCGGCCAAGCACTATCGGCATCGGCGGCCAGGCCAATCAGGGTGGTAATCGGGCGGTCGTCGGTCAGTTCCAGTTCGTCGATCAAATCGAGCAGGTCGTCGCATTCGTCGTCATCCAGTTCCGGCAGGCGCGACAAAGCGGGACGCAGCAAATTGCCGATGCTGTTGTTTTCAAATTCCAGTTCGTCCACCGGATAAATCTCCGACACGCCCGGCACAAAAATCCGGCACGCGTACACGCCCAGGTGGGTAAAGTCGGCGATGTAAACCTCGTGACCATCATCGTGCAGGCGCTGGCACGACCAGGCGTAATCTTCTTCGGTGGTGGTGCCAAAGTTCCAGTCAACAAATTCGTAATCTGGTGTGTCGGACAAAAAATTCCAGCTCAGCACACCGCTGGAATCGACGAAATGGATTTCCATGTTTTGCGGGTCGGCGATTTCTTCCTGGTCGAAACCAGCAGCAGGAAAGCCCGCCAAGGCATCCAGCGCACGGCCTTGCAGCAGCTCGGTAAGCGCACGTTCCAGCGCCACTTCAAAACGCGGGTGCGCGCCAAAACTGGCGAAGCAGCCTTGATCGTTGGGATGCAACAGCGTCACGTTCATCACCGGATATTCGCCGCCCAGCGAAGCGTCTTTGACCACGATGCCGAACCCGGCATCGCGCAGCCCGCGTATGCCTGCGGCAATTTTCGGATAACGGTTGATGACTTCTTCCGGCACGTCCGGCAGACAGATGCCTTCGCGGATGATGCGGAACTTGATGTTGCGTTCGAAAATTTCTGCCAGCGCCTGGGTGCGTGCTTCGGCCAGCGTGTTGCCTGCGGACATGCCGTTGCTGACGTACAAATTGCCGATCAGATTCACCGGAAAATATGCCGTCGCGCCGTCACTCAAACGCTGGTAAGGAATGGCGCAGATGCCGCGCTCGGCGTTGCCGGAATTCAGGTCGATCAATTGCTCCGCCCGCACGCTGTCGTCGGGGTTGTAGAACGCGTGCAGCTCCGGCGTTAGCAAACCTTGCGGCCAGGTGTCGCCTTCCACGGCAAACCATTTTTCCTGCGGGTAATGGGTGTGGGTGTGCAGCGCCATGTCCGCACCCAGATAAAAATGCGTCCAGAAATAATTGCAGGAAAGGCGCTCGAAATATTCGCCCAGCGCACTCGCCCGCGCCGCCAGCTCCGACGCGCCCTTGCCGTTGGTAAACAGCAGCGGGCAATCGCGGTCGCGGATATGCACCGACCAGACGTTTTCAATCGGGTTCAGCCAGGAACGTTCTTCGATATGGAACCCCAGCGCTTCCAGCTTGCCTTGCAGCGTGCGGATGGAGGATTCGAGAGAGGCGTCTTTGCCGGGGATATGGTGTTCAGAAGTGGACATATGGGCTTCCTAAAATGACCCTACAGCATAGCTGAGTTACAAAGCACTCAACCAGCTTAATTCCGCTTCGCTAAACCCCCCTGCCCGCCTGCCCTCGATATTGAACGGCGGTTTGAGCGGCGGGGCATCGTACTCTTTCAGTAAATCCCGAAAAGTTTGCAGCGGTTCCAGCCCGCGTTGTTCGCACAAATACACATACCAGCGGCTGCCGATGGCGACGTGGCCGATTTCGTCGCGCTCGATGATGGCGAGAATTTCCACGGCACGCCGGTCGTTGACGGATTTGAATTTTTCCACGATGGCGGGCGTGGCATCCAGCCCGCGCGCTTCCAGTACACGCGGCACCAGCGCCATGCGTACCAGCGGGTCGTGCGCGGTCTGCATGGCCATTTCCCACAACCCATTGTGCGCAGGAAAATCGCCGTAATCGTAGCCAAGGCTTTGCAGATGTTTGCGCAACAGGCTGAAATGCAGGGCTTCTTCGGCGGCCACTTTCAGCCAGTCACCATAGTAATCATCGGGCAAATTGCGAAAACGGTAGGCCGCGTCCAGCGCCAGATTGATGGCGTTGAATTCGATGTGGGTAATGGCATGGATGAGTGCAGCGCGACCTTTGGTGGTGGTCATTTTGCGGCGCGGCACTTTCAAAGGGTGAATGAGTTCAGGCTGGTCTGGTCGGCCTGGGTTAGTAACGAACCGAACCGGCTCTGCATGGTTCAAGACAAATGCACGATTTAGCCAACTCTCGCGTAGCACAACGGCCTGTTGGCACTTGCTCGCCGGGTCGGCCAACCCGATTGCGGCGAGACATTCTGCAAAAAATTCCATGTCCTCATGGTAGCGCAGACCGGCAAACAAGCGCCGCCTAATAATGGAATGGACGCCCACTACCCTAAACGGCATCAAAGTGCCAAAGTAGTGGTGCAGTAAAGCCCACCCAATAGAGAAGGAGCG
>JAYUCZ010000209.1:0-8148 GCA_043740065.1 Thiobacillaceae bacterium
GTCAGGTAGCGACGTTTTGTTCATCTTGCTCGGCGCGATTATGGTGCTGGCCATGCATGCCGGTTTTGCCTTTCTGGAGCTGGGTACGGTACGCAAAAAAAATCAGGTCAATGCACTGGTCAAAATTTTGACCGACTTCAGCGTTTCCACTATTGCCTATTTTTTCATCGGCTACGGCATAGCCTACGGTGTGGATTTTTATGCCAGTGCGCATACCCTGGCCGAAAAAAACGGCTATGAGCTGGTTAAGTTCTTTTTTCTGCTGACCTTCGCTGCCGCGATTCCCGCCATTGTGTCTGGCGGTATTGCCGAGCGTGCCAAATTCAATCCGCAGCTTGCGGCAACTTTCTTGCTGGTGGGCTTTATTTATCCGTTTTTTGAAGGCATGGTGTGGAACGGCAACTACGGCTTTCAAACCTGGATGGAAGCCACATTCGGTGCCAAGTTGCACGACTTTGCCGGGTCAATTGTGGTGCATACAGTTGGCGGCTGGATTGCGCTTGCCGCAGTCATCATGCTGGGCGCACGCCAGGGGCGTTATCGCAAGGACGGTGGCGTGGCCTCGCATCCGCCTTCCAGCATTCCGTTCCTGGCCTTGGGCGCATGGATACTGACGGTAGGCTGGTTTGGCTTTAACGTCATGTCCGCGCAACTCATCGAGGCCGTATCTGGCCTGGTGGCGGTCAACTCGTTAATGGCGATGGTGGGCGGCACGTTGGCCGCGTTGTTCATCGGCAGGAACGACCCCGGTTTCATCCACAACGGCCCGCTGGCTGGTTTGGTGGCAGTGTGCGCCGGTTCCGATCTGATGCATCCACTGGGCGCATTGGCCACTGGCGTGGTGGCAGGTGGCTTGTTTGTGGTCATGTTTACCGTGACGCAAAACAAATGGAAGATCGACGACGTGTTGGGCGTGTGGCCGCTGCACGGCCTGTGCGGCGCGTGGGGCGGCATTGCCGCTGGTATTTTTGGTCTGGAAGCGCTGGGTGGACTGGGCGGCGTGACCTTCATGTCGCAACTGGTTGGCACGCTGGCCGGCATTGCGGTCGCGCTGATCGGCGGCTTTATCGTGTATGGCGGACTTAAAGCCGCGATGGGAATTCGCCTGGATGCCGAGGAAGAGTTCCAGGGCGCGGATTTGTCCATTCATAAAATTTCTGCCACGGCAGAGCGCGAGACCAACTGGTAAAGCAATTTTTTACGGCGGAAAAGCGGCTCATGGTGAGCCGCTTTTTTTACGTCCCGGTTTCTCTACCAAGGTAAAATCACCGCATGACCGAACCGCACTTCATCCATCTTCGCCAGCACACCGAATACTCGATTACCGATGGCCTGGTGCGGGTGGACGATGCGGTGGCCAAGGCCGTAGAACTGGGGATGCCGGCGCTGGGTTTTACTGATTTGTCCAACATGTTTGGCTGGGTCAAAATCTACAAGGCGGCGCGTGGCAAGGGGCTTAAGCCCATTTTTGGCTGCGATGTCTGGATTACGAACGAAACCGATAGAAGTCGCCCCAGCCGTGCCTTGCTGTTGGTACAACATCGTGAAGGCTATCGGCGTTTGTGTGAACTCCTGACCCGCGCTTACCGCGACAATCTTTACCGGGGCAGGGCAGAGGTCGATCCGGCCTGGTTTCTGGAAGGCACAGAGGGCTTGCTGGCGCTGTCCGGCGGTTTCCAGTCTGGCGTGGTGCAGGCGCTGCAAGCAGGCAATCAGGCGGCTGCGAAGAAGCTGGCAGCGTTTTGGAGCAAGGCTTTTCCAGACCGTTATTACCTGGAGTTGCAACGCATCGGCCTGCCGGATACCGAAGCCATTATCGACGGCCTGCTGGAGATAGGCGCGACGCTGAATATCCCTGCGGTGGCGACCCATCCCATCCAGTTTCTTAACCCGGATGATTTCAAGGCGCATGAAGCGCGGGTGTGTATTGCCGAAGGCTATTTGCTGTCCGACCAGCGCCGCCCCAAGACCTTTACCGAACAGCAATATTTCAAATCGCCGGATGAAATGGCCGAGCTGTTTGCCGACTTGCCGGAAGCGCTGGAAAACAGCGTGGAAATCGCCAAGCGCTGCAATCTGACGCTGGAATTAGGCAAGAGCAAGTTGCCGCAATTTCCTACGCCCAATGGCGAAAGCCTGGATGACTACATGCGCGTGCGTTCGGAGGCCGGGTTGGCCGAGCGCATGGCGCATTTGTATCCAGATGCAGAAATTCGTGCGGCAAAATATCCCGAATATCAGGCGCGGCTGGATTTTGAACTGGGCACGATTATCCAGATGGGTTTTCCCGGTTACTTCCTCATCGTGGCGGACTTTATCAACTGGGGCAAAAACAACGGCGTGCCGGTGGGACCAGGGCGCGGTTCTGGCGCGGGTTCGCTGGTGGCCTACAGTTTGGGCATTACTGACCTCGACCCGCTGGCCTACGATTTGCTGTTCGAGCGTTTCCTGAATCCGGAACGGGTGTCGATGCCCGACTTTGATATTGACTTTTGCCAGGACAACCGCGAGCGCGTCATTCAGTATGTGAAGGACAAATACGGCCACGAGGCGGTGTCGCAGATTGTGACTTTTGGCACACTGGGTTCCAAGTCGGTGATCCGCGATGTGGGGCGCGTGCTGGACATGCCTTACAACTACTGCGACAAACTTTCCAAGCTGGTGCCGATTGAAGGCGTGAAACCGGTGTCGTTGGCGAAAGCCCTGGAAATGGAGCCGCAGCTAAAAGAGCGTTACGACCAGGAAGAAGAAGTCCAGGAGCTGTTTGGCCTGGCCAGCAAACTCGAAGATATGACCCGCAACGTTGGCATGCACGCGGGCGGGGTGTTGATTGCGCCGGGCAAGCTCACCGACTTTTGCCCGCTGTATCGGCAAGAGGGCGCTGAAAACTATGTTTCGCAGTTCGACAAGGACGATGTGGAAGCCATCGGCTTGGTCAAGTTCGACTTTTTGGGTCTGCGCACCTTAACCATCCTGGATGAGGCAGTGCGCTTTGTGCGCCGCGATGACGAGCGCAAAAATTTCCGGCTGGAAGCGTTAACGCTGGATGACCCGGTGGTTTACAAACTCTTTGCCGACGGCAACACCACCGCAGTTTTCCAGTCCGAATCGCGCTCCGCCAAAGACCTGGAAAAGAAGCTCAAGGGCGACACCTTCGAAGACATCATTGCGCTGATGGCGCTGAACCGGCCAGGGCCGTTGGGTTCGGGCATGGTCGATGACTTTATTGCGCGTAAACAGGGCAAGCAAAAGCCGGAATATTTCCATCCCGATCTTGAGCCGGTACTCAAATCCACCTACGGCATCATCGTCTATCAAGAGCAAGTCATGCTGGTGGCGCAGATACTGGCCGGTTACACGCTGGGCGGCGCGGATATGCTGCGCCGCGCCATGGGCAAGAAAAAGGCCGAGGAAATGGCGCAGCAGCGCGAGATTTTCCTCGCCGGCGCAAAAGAGCGCGGGGTGGACGACAAGGTTGCCGGGCGTTTGTTTGACCTGATGGAAAAATTTGCCGAGTACGGTTTCAACAAATCACACTCCGCTGCGTATGCATTGATCGCGTATCACACCGCCTGGCTCAAGGCCTATTACCCGGCGGAGTTTATGGCGGCGACCATGTCGTCTGAAATGTCCGACACCGACAAGGTGCATATTTTTTACGAAGATGCCAAGGTCAACGGCATCGAAATTTTGCCGCCCGATATCAACCAGTCGTTGTATCGTTTTGAGCCGACAGCCAGCAAGCAAATGCGCTACGGCCTGGGTGCGATCAAGGGTACGGGCGAAGCCGCGATTAACGCCATCGTCGCGGCGCGGCAGCAGGATGGGCCATTTACCGGGCTGTTCGATTTATGCAGGCGCGTCGATAAGCGCACCCTCAACCGCCGCGTACTGGACGCGCTGATTAAGTCCGGCTCATTTGACAACCTCAACCCGCATCGCGCCAGTTTAATGGCCAGTATTGCGGCAGCCATGGAAACAGCAGAGCGGGTAGCCAACAGCGGCGGGCAAGACAGCCTGTTTGGCGAACCCACGGCAGAGGCCAGCGAAATGCTGGTGGATGCGCCAATGTGGAAGGAAAAAGAAAAGCTGCTCCAGGAAAAATCCGTGCTGGGTTTTTACCTGAGCGGCCATCCGTATGCAGAATATGCGTCCGA
Organism: Thiobacillaceae bacterium; assembly: GCA_043740065.1. GTDB lineage: Bacteria > Pseudomonadota > Gammaproteobacteria > Burkholderiales > Thiobacillaceae > UBA6918. Next base: position 4,158 of record JAYUCZ010000209.1, read on the forward strand.
AGTTGGCCGCTTCGTTAAAAAGCGCTTGGTCGATTTACAGGATTCATTCGATCCGCAACTCATGGCGGGGGTGATTGTTTCGGTGCGCGTCCAGATGGGTAAGCGCGGCAAAATGGTCATCATCCAGCTGGACGATGCCACGGCAAACCTGGAGATGGTGATTTATCCCGAAATCTACGAAGCCAATCGCGAGTGGATCAGGGAAGATGAATTGCTGGTCGTCGAGGGCAAAGTCAGAAATGACAGCTACACCGGCAACCTGCGCGTGACTGTGTCCAGCGTACTGGATATGGCAAATGCCCGCAGCCGGTTTGCCAAACGCTTGCATCTTTCCTGCAATGGTCAGTCAGACGGCGCAAAACTCAAGGAAGTGCTTGCCCCATACCGCAGCGAGCAGGGCGGTTGTCCGGTCAGCATCACCTACAACAATGCCCAAGCCGCCTGCGAAATTACCCTGGGCAGCGCCTGGCAGGTTCAGTTGCACGATCATCTGATCGAGAAACTGGGCGAATGGCTTAGCCCGCAAAGTGTCAGGGTGGTTTATTAGTTTCTGGTTTTTACGTGCCTGAGCGTTCGCGCAGGTCTAAAAGGTTGTTTATTGGCAACACAACTGCGCTTTTATGTTGTGCAGATGAAACAGCGCTTGATTTATAAGTAACTATATTAGACAATACTGATAACACGAAGCGCCACCCCGGCGCGTTGTGTTGTCTCCTCCATCCTCCTCCTTTGGTGGATTTTTGCCCGGCACTCGTGCCGGGCATTTTTTTGTCTGGCGTTTGGCTTGACCGGGATTGTTCATTAGACACTCCCCCTTTGAGGAGGCTAAAAGCAAGCCAAAACTGGTTAATGGGCAATCCGGGTTAAATCAGCACTTCTCAAAGCCGGTAAACGTCTCGTCGGGCATGGGCTCGGCATGCACGCTGCTCACTTTGGCAAGGGTGGAGCCTTTGCCTGCCCAAAAGCGCAATGCCTGCAAGGCTTCGTCGTTGCCGCAAACCGTGGCTTCAACCCGCCCGTCGGGCAAATTACCAACCCAGCCGGTCACGCCCAGCCGCTCTGCCTCGCGCTTCATGGATTCGCGGAACCACACACCCTGCACCCGACCAGAAATCAGCAGGCGCAGGCACGGCATTACTTGACCTTCATGCCGGGTGTTGCGCCGCTGTCGGGAGAGAGAATAAACAGCCCGGCGGTCTGCCCTTCGGTGTCGCTGGCGGCCAGCACCATGCCTTCGCTCATACCAAATTTCATCTTGCGCGGCGCAAGGTTGGCGACCATGACAGTCAGCCGTCCAACCAGGGCTTCGGGTGCGTAGGCGGATTTGATTCCGGCGAAGACCTGCTTGGTGCCCAGCGCACCGACATCCAGCGTCAGGCGCAGCAGTTTGTCCGCGCCTTCCACGTGTTCGGCATTGGCGATGCGGGCGATGCGCAGGTCGATCTTGCCGAAATCGTCGATGGAGATGGTGTTCCCCTCTCCCTCAGGGAGAGGGGCTAGGGGTGAGGGTGAAATCTGGGATGAAGTCGGATTCTTGTTCTCGGTCATGGTCTTGCTCGTGGCATGTTGTTGTGCTTCCGCGTGACGCACAGGTGCGGGTGCGGCTTCCAGCGATCCTTTATTCGCTTCCACTAGCGCCTCGATCTGCTTCATCTCCACGCGCGTCATCAGGTGCGAATAGGTCTGGATGGTGTGGCCAGCGGGCAGCAGATTGGCGCTGTCTGTCCAGGTCATCGGCGGGATATTCAGAAAAGTTTCGACAGCCTCAGTGACCTTCGGCAGCACCGGCTTCAAGTACAGAGCCAGCAAACGGAACAGATTCAGCGCTACCGTGCAGGCTTCGTGCAAACGCGCTTCCTGGCCTGCTTGCTTGGCAATTTCCCAGGGTTTCTCGTCGTTAACGTACTGGTTGGCAATGTCTGCCAACGCCATGATCTCGCGCACCGCTTTGCTGTACTCGCGGGCATCGAAATGCGCGGCAATATCTAAGGCCTTGTCCTGTAGCGCCTGAATCGCCAGGTTGATCGGGCAGGCGGCAAGTTTGCCGTCAAAACGCTTGGTGATGAATCCAGCCGAGCGCGAAGCAATGTTCACAAATTTGCCCACCAGATCCGAATTCACCCGTGCCGCAAAGTCGTCCAGGCTCAGGTCGATGTCGCTCATGTCATTGCTTAATTTGGCAGCAAAATAATAGCGCAGCCATTCCGGGTTTAGCCCGGTATCGAGATAGCTTTGCGCGGTAATAAACGTGCCGCGTGACTTGCTCATTTTCTGGCCGTTCACCGTCAAAAAGCCGTGCGCGAACACTTTGGTTGGCGTGCGGTAGCCAGCGGCTTCCAGCATGGCGGGCCAGAACAGCGCGTGAAAATAGAGAATGTCTTTGCCGATGAAGTGATAAAGCTCGGTGTCCGATCCGGCTTTCCACCAGGCATCAAAGTCCAAATTGTTATTGGCGCAGTATTTTTTAAAGCTGGCCATGTAGCCCACCGGCGCATCCAGCCACACATAAAAATACTTGCCCGGCGCATCCGGGATTTCAAAGCCGAAGTAGGGCGCGTCGCGTGAAATGTCCCAGTCGGATAAACCCGCTGCAAACCATTCCGCCATCTTGTTGGCCGCCTCGGGCTGCAAGGTGCCAGATTGTGTCCAGGTGCTGAGAAAAGCAGATTTCTCGCCCAGCTTGAAGAAGTAATGATCCGAAGTCTTGCGGATGGGCGCTGCGCCAGACACCACCGAATACGGGTCTTTTAAATCAGTGGGCGCATAGGTCGCGCCGCAGCTTTCGCAGTTGTCGCCATATTGATCCGCCGCGCCGCATTTTGGGCAAGTGCCCTTGATGAAACGATCCGGTAAAAACATCTCCTTCACCGGGTCGTAATACTGCTCGATGGCACGTACGTCGATCAGCCCGGCATCGCGCAGCTTGGTGTAAATGCCGCCCGCCAGCTCGCGGTTTTCTTCCGAGTGTGTGGAATAGTAATGGTCGAAGTCGATGTTGAACCCATCGAAATCGCGCTTGTGGTTGTGCCACACGCGGTCGATCAAGGCTTCTGGCGTAATGCCTTCCTTGTCCGCCCGCAACATAATGGCCGTGCCATGCGTGTCATCCGCGCAAACATAGTGCGCCTCATGCCCCTGCATTTTCTGGAAGCGCACCCAGATATCGGTCTGGATGTACTCGACCAGATGACCCAGATGAATGTCGCCGTTGGCGTAGGGCAGGGCGGAAGTAACGAGGAGCTTGCGCGGCATGGTCAGGCTTTGAATTTGGAAAGATGCTATTTTACTTGAGCTTGCCCGCTGACTTGCTTTTTAGCTGATTGATTATCAGGCTCGCGTGTCAGGCGGATAAAGGTTGCAAGCTCCTCTACCCAGCGCAATTTTTCTTCAGTCGATAGCGCCTTGAATGCCTGCAAGCGTTCATCGCTGACGTAATAGGTGCGGTCGCCACGGTCAAAAGGCATGATTATTTTGGTGGCAGCGTTGCCACGAAGTCCAGGCAAATGTTTACCCAATTCGCCAGGTCGTCATCCGACTCAAATCCCTCCGGCGCGACATAGACAAAACCCTTCATTGGCTTGCCGGTAAAGTCCATCTCGCGGGCGTGGGGCTTTTTCAGCGCGACGGCATACTGGTCAGAGCCGACCCGCACCATCAGCGTATCGTTCACCACCCCGCAGCACATGTTGCCCGACACCATGAAAGCAATGCCGCCGAACATTTTCTTTTCGGTCACGTCGTGGCGGGTGGAAAAGGCTTCGCGCAGTCGTTCGGCTACGCTTTCATCGTAGGACATGATGATGTTTCCAAGGGCGGGTTGCGAAGCGTAACCCGCCGAATGTTCTGGTAAGTGTAGGTTGGTGCTGAGCGCAGCGAAGCCCAACATAAATGCCCGGCGGATTCAACTTTGAAGTGCAACTTTTGTAAGTGAATTTAAGTGGTGAGCTGCGTTAGCATCCGAGCCACTTAAACGACCAAGTAAAAGGAGCAC
>JAYUCZ010000210.1:0-3426 GCA_043740065.1 Thiobacillaceae bacterium
TGGCTTTTATATTGAAGTCAGCCGGGCACAATCGGAGAAAGTCCCCGACGATTACCGCCGCCGCCAGACGCTAAAAAATGCCGAGCGCTACATCACGCCGGAACTGAAAGCGTTTGAAGACAAGGCGCTGTCGGCGCAGGATCGTGCACTGGCATGCGAGAAAGCGCTGTTCGACACGCTGCTGGAGACACTGACGCCGCATGTTCCGGCCTTGCTGGCGCTGGCCGCTGCGCTGGCTGAAACAGACGTACTTGCTAGCCAGGCCGAGCGCGTACGCACGCTCAAACTCAATGCAGCCGACTACAGCGACGAACCCGGCATCGTCATTCGCGGCGGCCGCCATCCGGTGGTCGAAGCGCAGGTCGCACATTTCATTGCCAACGACGTCACACTCAACCGCAGCCGCCAGATGCTGCTGATTACCGGTCCCAACATGGGCGGCAAATCGACCTACATGCGGCAGGTTGCGCTGATCACGTTGATGGCCTGTTGCGGATTATGGGTGCCCGCCCGCACGGCGAAAATTGGCGAAATCGATCAGATCTTTACCCGCATCGGCGCCTCGGATGATCTGGCGGGTGGCCGCTCGACCTTCATGGTCGAGATGACCGAAACCGCGCACATCCTGCATAACGCCAGCGCCAATAGTCTGGTTTTGCTGGACGAAATCGGCCGCGGCACCTCGACCTTCGACGGCCTCGCCCTGGCCTGGGCGGTGGCACGGCATCTGGTCAGCGCCACCCGCGCGTTCACCCTGTTTGCCACCCATTATTTCGAACTGACCCAGCTCGCCAACGAATACAAACAGCTCGCCAACGTCCACCTCGACGCCAAGGAACACGGCGCCGGTCTGGTGTTTTTGCATGCCGTGGAAGATGGCCCAGCCTCGCAAAGCTACGGCATCCAGGTGGCGCGGCTCGCCGGTGTGCCCAGCCCGGTCATCCTCGCCGCGCGCCGCCATTTGCGCGAGCTGGAAAATGCGCAGCTGCACCCCGGCCCGCAAGGTGACCTCTTCGTCGCCCACATTCCCAAGGATGTTCCGCCACCGCATCCTGCGCTTGATCAACTGCGCGAAATTGACCCCGACACGCTGACCCCCAAGGCGGCGCTCGACATGCTCTACGCCCTGAAGGCGCTGACCCATTCCGCGCCATGAAAACCCTTTACCTGAAAAGCAACGAACTCGGTCTTGATTTCAATGCAGCATTAAAACTGGGCACGGCCATCGCGCAGCAACAGCTGGACGATGACACCATGTTATTAAGCTGGTTTGACCGCGAACGCGATCTCGAGTCACCCGCAGGCGTAAGCGAATGCCATGTGGGCTGTGCAACCAAAGGATCGTGGGATTACGCCTTGAACCGCGGCGCGCGATTGGTGGTGGACTTTGATGACGGCCGCTTTTTCTTCTGTTTCCTTTAATACTTCAGCAGACTCGTAATTCAATCGCGCCTGTTGGCATTAAACATGCGCTGCATCCGTTGAACCAGCACCACCGCGCCACTAAATCCCGGCAAACCATTCATACCCGCGGTCTTCCCAATAGCCGCCTTTGCCGCCGGCAATTTCGGCAAAGCTGTCTACCAGCTTGATCTCCATCACATATTTGGCCATTTTGTAGCCGAGCTGACGTTCGACCCGCAGCCGGATGGGGGCGCCGTTCTTGATCGGCAATGGCGCATCATTCAGCGCATAGGCGAGCAAGGTTTGCGGATGGTTGGCCTCGTCCAGATCAATGCTCTCGTAGTAATAAGCCGTGCCTTGAGCATCCATTGGATCGGCGCAATAGAACACTGCGTAGCGGGCATGGGCTTTGGGCTGGGCGCGTTGCAGCAGTTGGCTGAGCTGCACGCCCTGCCATTTTCCAATGGCACTCCAGCCTTCGACGCAATCATGACGGGTAATCTGGCTGCGGCTCGGCAGTGCTTTCAGTTCAGCCAGCGTATACACCGCAGGATGCTCAACCAGTCCGCTGATCTTGAGCTGGTAATCCTTGAAGCCATCGGCGGCGAGCGCCTGATAGAGGGGATTGTTGGGGTTGGAGGTGCCATTGCTACGAAACTCGGGCGAGATATCTTCCGGGCTGAATTCCTGGGCCATCGCACGGCGCGGCACAATTAATTTTTGTGCCGCCTGCGTCAATTTTTCGGCGCTCGACAGCACTTGTGGAAACCATTCGCTTTGCGACAGACGGTCACACCCTGCCAATAACAGGCTGCCGCTGGTCGCCAGAATTCGACCTAAAAACCGCCGGCGTCCGGATTCAATTTTTGGCATGATCAATCTCCTGGGCGGGAACCCGATAACGACCGGTAATCATGGAACGCAGGTTGTTCCACAAACCAGAAACCATCACTTCGAACACATGAATGAAAACAAAGGCAACCAGTGCCCAGGCGGCGATGAAGTGAACCGTGCGGGCCGACTGCCGCCCGCCAAATATATCGATCCAGCCGGGTAGCAGCGCATTCAACCCCGGCGACATCGCCAGCCCCGCCACGATCACGAGCGGGAACAAGCCCAATATCACGCTCAGATACGCCAGCTTTTGCAGGATGTTGTAGCGCGTGGCTTCGTCGCCGCGAGGATGGCGAAAGCGGACGTGGTCCTTGATCGACTGCCCGAGGCTGCGCCAGTCACGGCGGGTGGGGATCAGATCGCGTGTCAAATGGCGACTGGCCAACGCATACAGCAGATATGCCACGCCGTTGATGACCAGCAGCCAGGCAAAGAAGAAATGCCAACGCCGTCCCATCGACAGCCATTGCGCGCCCGGCACGGTCATCCAGGCGGGAAAGCCACGTGCACTCGGGCGCCCGTTGGCATCGGCCGACACCCCCAACACGCCGGTGGTGTCAAACGTATGACCCAGGATTTGGGTGACGCCGACAAGCTGCCCTTGCGAATCCCGCAACGCGCCGATTTGCAGCAGTGGCGCTTGGCCGTTATAGGAAGACTTGCCCCAGTTAAGCGCGGGGTGGGCATTGAAGATTTGCAGACCGCTCATGAGCAGCAGGCTGAAGGCAATCACATTGATCCAGTGCATCACCCGTATCGTCAGCGAGTGGCGCTGATAGAGCGTGCTGCGGGTGGACCCGGTCGAAATTGATTGAGACATGCTGCCTCCTCTACAAGTCGAACGTTGCTAACGGGCCGCTACGCTTCGGTCAGACTGAAGCCGGCTCTGCTCAAGCCCCGATCCTTAGCCGCCCCGCCGCCGCCACAGGTAACGGTAGACAAACCCAGGATAGGCAAACACAACAAACAGCGAAGCGTTGACCGCATAGAACTCCCAGTTCTGTCCATGGATATCGCCTGCTTTGCTCTCCAGCAGCAAAGCAATACCACCGACCACAAAATACATGATGACCAGTTCCAGCAAGCGCCAGGCAACGTTCTTGCTGCCGGACTTGGGTTTGATGATGA
>JAYUCZ010000211.1:0-3423 GCA_043740065.1 Thiobacillaceae bacterium
CTTGCGATAACACCTGCCCCGCCCAACCGGTCTGAATCAGTTTTTCTGTGAGCGTTTGCATTAATGAAGAATACTTGCATTTATTGAAAGTTTAAAGCATTTATTAAACCTAGCGCTCGGCGTCTCGGCGTGCCACAGGCCATCGCCTCGCCCAGCACATTGGGGAATGCCTCACCGTTGAACGCAATCACATTGCATCACCACCAGAGCCGCGCTATTCGGCACCGCGCCGGGTTGCCAGAAACCCGCAATGCCGCACATCAAACTCAAGGTATTCGCAGGAATGGCGAAAGCAGAATTTTTATAGATTCCCTTAAACAATTCCGTCACTGACCATCCTTCAGGCAGCGCTGCCAATCCGCGACCGTCGCAGCCAAGCCCTGCTGCAGGGAATACGGCGGCGTCCAGCCCAGACGCGACCGTATGGCGGAACCGTCTACAAAAAGCGAACCAGTAAGCCGTGCCACCGCAGTGCGTTTGCCCAGCAGCGCCCCCGCCAGTTCCAGTACGCCAACAGGCGCAGCCAGAAAGCGCGCAGGCCGCCCCATGGCGCGCGCCACCGCGCGGATCAGTTCCGGCGTCGAAACCGGCTCACCATCGTCCAGTAAAAAAGTCTGCCCTGCGGCGGCCGGGTGCTCGATGCATACCCGGATCGCATCGACGAAGTTGCCCAGATACAGCAGGCTGCGGCGGTTGCGAATCGCCCCCAACGGCAGCGGCCAGCCACGCTTGACCATACGCAGCAGCCGCAGGAAATTCGCCTTCACCCCCGGCCCGTACACCAGCGGCGGGCGCAGGATGACGACCTCCAGCCCGGTATCCGCAGCAATTTTCCGCAAGCCCTGTTCGGCTTCCCATTTAGAAATCGCATAGGCCTCCTCGGGCGCGGGTACATCGGTTTCTCGATAAGGTGTATCGCGCCCCTCGCCGTTGACCTTGATCGAGCTGATAAAAACGAAGCGCTTCACCCCGGCCTGGGCTGCCTGACGGGCAAGATTGAGCGTGGCATCAAGATTGGTTGCCCGAAACAACGCCAGCGGATTATGTGCCGCATCGTTCATCACATGGACCCGTGCAGCCAGATGCACCACTGCGTTGCAACCGGTCAATGCTGACCGCCAGTCCGTTATCACATCCAGATTGCCCACCACCACTTCATGCCGCAAACCAGACTTTCTACGCACGGCGGGTACCACCTCAAACTCGTAGTCCGCCAGCCTGGCGCGCAATGCCGTCCCGACAAAACCGGTAGCGCCGGTGACCAGTGCTTTCATGCGCACACCTCGCGATAAACCGCCAGCGTTTGCGCAATAACCGTCTCCAGCCCAAATTCTGTTTCAGCCCGCAATCGCGACTGCTCGCCCATGCTGCGACGTAGCGCGGCGTCATCAATCAGTTTTCCTAAAGCTGACGCAAGCGCTGCCGCATCGCGCACCGGCACCAATAGACCGTTCACGCCGTCGCGCACCACTTCACGACAACCCGGTGCATCAGTCGTCACAATCGGCAAGCCGCAGGCGGCTGCCTCCAGCAGCGACTTGGGCAAGCCCTCACCATAAGATGACGGCAGACAGGCGATGTGAGCTGCCTGCAACACGGCGGGCATGTCTTCCCGCCTGCCCCACCACTCCACGCCATGCTGCCCATGCCAACCGCGCAAGGCCGATTCGGGCACCGAAGCAGGATTGGCGGGATCGGGGTCGCCCACCAGCACAAAGCGCGCGCTGATACCTGCCTCGGTCAATCGGCGTGCGGCCTCGACGAACTCGCCCACGCCCTTGTCCCACAACATGCGCGCAACCAGCACAATGCAAACAGGCTCGGGTGGCGGCGATGCTGGGTAAAAAAGCTGAATATCCACCCCCGCGCCACGTATCAGCCGCAAGCGCATTGCTGATACGCCTGATCGTTCGAGCAGCGACTGGTCTTCAGGATTTTGCACAATGGTCAAACTATGCGGCTGGTTGAGCAGGCGCGCCAGCATCCAGCGCAACACTGGGCGAACCAGGCGCACCACGCGGCCAGACGAGGTGAACAGCCACCCCAGCCCGGCCACCGCATTCACCTGTGCGGGCACCCGCGCCAACCACGCTGCCAGCGCGCCAAACATCACCGGTTTCAAAGCTACATGGTGGACCAAATCGGGTTGCTCACGACGATACAGGCGCCACAATGCCACTATCTCGCGCAGCGGGTTGCCACCACGTCGTGACAGCGCAAAAGGAATCAGCCGGATTCCCGCGTCGCGAATGATCTTCGCATGCTGTCCAACGCGCGTCGCTACCGCGACGTCGAACCCTGCAGCCTGCGCTGATACTGCGAGTGGCAAGCGATGGGAGACGAAATACCAGTCTTCGGTCACCACGAACAGCAACTTATTGCCCACATTTTCTTCCCTGCGTCACCGCCGCGCCCGAGAGCGCAAGTAACGCACCCAGCACCAGCCACAGAATGCGCTGATACAACATCTCATGAAACAGACTGAATATGGCAAACATCACCAGCAAAAGCAGCAGCGCTGCTCGGGTGGGCCGGACTCCGTCCTGAGTCCGGCCGGGCGCAGCCGGCAGCGCAAACCGAAGTAGTTTCCATCCCGTCCAGCCCATCACCGCCAGTCCTAGCAAACCAAACTCAGCGAGTATCCACAAAGGCGTGCTGTGGATGACCGTCGGATGCCCCAACCGTGCCGGGCTTTCCGCCATGAAAACCCCTAGACCCGCGCCGATAAAAGGCGATTGCCGCCACAGTTCGAAGGCGCGCATCCAGGTTTCCACGCGTTCTTGATTGCTGGATTCGCCCGATAAGGCGCTCTGCATCAGGCTGCTTTGCATCAGGCTGCTTTGTATCAGGCTGCTTTGCGTCAGCCAAAATCCGCCCAACATCAAGCACGCCATCAACACCGCCCCGACAATGGACCTACGCGATGCCATCCCGCCCAGTCCGCCCATCAACAGCAGAATGATGCCTGCCAGCATGCCAGCGCGCGACCCGCTCCACACCAGCCCGGCCAACACCACACCCAGCAGCAACGCGACGCGCAGCACTCCGCCCGCTCGATACGCATATACACGGGAATACGCTAGCAACAGCGCAACCACTGCCAGCAACTGAAACGCAAAAGCATTGCGATTGCCGGAGTAGCCTTCAAAGTTTGGCGTAGGTATGGCTACCTCCCATCCCTGTGTGTAGAGCACGCGGCTGACAACTTGCCAGAGCACGACGATGACCGCTGTCGCGGCAAGCGTTTCACCTAAGCGGCGCGCGCCCCTGGCACCCGCGTGCACAGCAATCAAATAACCAGCTGACAAGTAGCCCAACAAAACCAGCCATCCCAATAGCCGTCCGCCCAACGCCCATTGCGTCACCCCGATTTTCAGCCAGCCGACGATAAATCCGATCAGCAGCAAGACACTAAAAAGCAAC
>JAYUCZ010000212.1:0-3419 GCA_043740065.1 Thiobacillaceae bacterium
CATCTGGCAGCGCACCCACGCGGCGCTCAACATCGACACCCCGCCGCTCGATGCCGCACAATTCGGCCTGCCCATCCCGCATCATTCCGAACCTTGGTATTGCTGCGCCGAGCCGACTGAAACGCAACTCGCCAGTTTTTAAACACACACCATGCCGCGCATTTTGTTGCTGCTGCCCGCCGCCGGGTACGCCAATCAGGATTTTATGCAGGCCGCCGATCGGCTAGGCATCGAGCTCGTTACCTGCGCGGATTTCTGCCACAGGCTAGCGCCCGCCTGGGGCTTGCCGCCGCTGATGAGCGTGCCGTTTGACCAGCCTGATGTGGCAACCCCACAAGTGCTGGCTGCGCTTGAATTGCCTGTCGATGCCGTGCTGGCAACAGACGACCACGGCCTGGCACTGGCCGCGCAGCTTAACGAAAAACTCGGATTGCCCGGCAACCCGGTAGCCGCCGTGGCACAACTTGCCGACAAGCTGCGCTTCCGCCAATTGCAACAACGCGCCGGACTGGCTTATCCCGCGTTTCATAGTCTGCACGACGCGCAAGACATGGAAACCGCCGCCCTGGCAGTCGGCTTCCCCATGGTGGTCAAAGCCCGGCGGCTGAATGCCAGCCGGGGGGTCATCCGGGTAAACAATCGCGCCGAATTGCGCAGCGCGGTCAGCCAAATCCAACGTATCCAGGCGCGGGTTTTGCGCGATGCCGACGAGCTTGGCTTACTGGTAGAGGCATTTATTCCCGGTACTGAGGTCGCGCTCGAAGGCGTGATGCAAAGTGGACGGCTGCGCGTACTGGCGGTGTTCGACAAGCCCGACCCGCTCAACGGTCCGACGTTTGAAGAAACCCGTTACGTCACGCCGTCTTTGCACCCTGCCGACATACAGACACAACTCGCGGCGGCGGTACGCCACGCCTGCGAGGCCGCAGGCGTGCGCGAAGGCCCGATCCATGCCGAAGCACGCATCAATACACAGGGTATCTGGCTACTGGAAATCGCCCCGCGCGGCATCGGCGGGCTGTGCGGACGCATCCTGCAAGCCACGCTGGGTATCGGCGCAGCGGAACTGACCTTGCGCCATGCCGCCGGGTTGCCCTTGCCTACAACCCCACAGGCAAAGCATGCAGCAGGCGTAATGATGATCCCCATCCCCGCCACCGGCTTGCTAAAAAGTGTAACGGGCATGGCACAGGCACGCGCAGTCGCCCACATTACCGGCATCGACATCACCGCCCAGCCCGGCCAGCTCATCGCACCACCGCCAGAAGGCGCGAGTTATCTGGGCTTTATATTCAGCCGCGCCGACAGTCCGCAAGCCGCCGCCGATGCGCTGCTGGCAGCCCATGCGCAACTTGAAATACACATCCAGCCCACGCTGAGATGATCACCGACATCGCCGCCGCTATCCGCCAGGCCACGGGAAACGATTTTGTCCCAGCCCATCAATCCGCGCTTGGCGGAGGCTGCATCAATCAGGCATTCAAACTGAGCGATGGCCAGCGCAGATTTTTCGTCAAAACCAATCAGGCAGACCGTTTGGGCATGTTTGAAGCTGAATTCGCCGGGCTGGAAGAAATACGCGGCGCACAGGCCATCCGTGTGCCGCGCCCGATTTGTCTCGGCACAACTGGCCAGCAAGCCTGGCTGGTGCTGGAATATCTTGATTTGGCCGCGCCGGGTTTAAGTGCGCAGGGCAATCACGCAGATTTCGGTCGGCAACTCGCACTGCTGCACCGTAAAACCGCGCCCCGGTTTGGCTGGGAACATGACAACACCATCGGCAGCACGCCGCAAATCAACACCTGGTCTGATGACTGGCTGACTTTTCTGGGCGAACAACGCCTGGGCTATCAACTTCGACTTGCCCACAAAAACGGGGTCGGCAAACCGCTCATCTCGCAGGGCGAAAAACTCATCGAGCGCCTGGCGGACTTTTTTCCTGGCTACCGGCCCGCCGCTTCCTTGCTGCACGGCGACTTATGGAGCGGCAATGCCGCGTTCACCGCATGCGGAGAGCCGGTAATCTTTGATCCAGCGGTGTATTACGGCGACCGTGAGGCCGATCTGGCCATGACTGAATTGTTTGACGGATTTGGCAAGAGCTTTTATGCCGCCTACCGGGAGGCTTGGCCGCTTGATCCGGGTTATGCCACGCGCAAAAACCTTTATAACCTGTATCACATCCTCAACCATGCCAATCTGTTTGGCGGCGCATACCCAGATCAGGCCGAAAACATGATTCAGCGCCTGCTGGCCGTCTGCAAATAGGCAGTTTCACGCCTCAAGCCAAATCCGCTTTAGTCGTTAGGGAAGCACTGATTTATTCAGTGCTTCCCTTGCAAACCGCGAAGCGGCTTGCCGCTCAATGACGCAAGTCATTAAAAGCGCAAATCTTTGTGGACATGTGCCGCAAAGATTTTTTGCTGATTTTTCGCGTGAGCGAATAAACCAGCGTTTATCTAGTGACAAAACGGGGGGCTTATTTTGCAAACAAATCCCGGCACAAGAACTTATAACCATTCGGAGAAATTTACATGATTCGTCACATCACCCTGTTGCTGTCAGGCATGTTGTTATCCTGCACGGTTTTTGCCATCAATCCCTATCTGTACGGCGACTCACTATCCCAGATTGCCGGCGTAAAACCCGAAGCGGGTAACGCTCCGTAAGCACCGGGAAAACGACGCGAGAAAACGTAACATAAAGTTTTACCATCCGCTTGTCGTTAGTACGTAATACCCTTTCCGCTCCTACGGGCACACAAAACATAAATGGAAAACCCGGCTTCCCTGCAAGGCATCAAGGTCATGGTGATTGACGACAGCAACACCATACGCCGCAGTGCCGAAATTTTTCTAAGCCAGGCAGGCTGCGAGGTCATTCTTGCCCAGGATGGCTTTGAGGCGCTGGCCAAAATCGCCGACCACCAGCCGGATGTTGTATTTGTTGACATCATGATGCCCCGCCTGGACGGCTATCAGACCTGTTCGCTGATTAAACGCAATGCCCGCTACCGCGCCACGCCCGTCATCATGCTGTCGTCCAAGGATGGCCTATTTGACCGCGCACGCGGCCGCATGGTGGGGTCGGACGAATACCTCACCAAACCCTTCACCAAAGACACATTGCTTAAAGCAGTGCGTGAACACGGCACCGCCAAGGCGGGCTGAACACTAACGGACATGGCGATTCTCCACCCCAGAATATGAAACATTATCGCGCCGTGTCCGTTCCCCCACAAGGGGACTCCGACTTTCTACGAGCCAAAGCCCGTGAAAGATCGTATGCCCCACCCCGCCCTCCCCCGGAGGGAGAGGGGGACAAGGTGTCGCTGACGCGAGTTTCACGCTAACCAATCAGGCGCGGCCACCGCACGCAACACCACCTGCCGTTGCCCCGCACGGACACGCCCCTGGAAC
>JAYUCZ010000213.1:0-3406 GCA_043740065.1 Thiobacillaceae bacterium
CTCCACCAGCACGAACAGTACCAACGTCAGTAGCGGGATGGGACTTAGTACGAGAAAATTGGGTATCGAAAACCACTTCTCGAAAATGCGCGCGCTCACCAGTGGCGTCATCAACGAAACGGCCGCCACCCCCAACCCGGTCATCCACAGACTGCGCCGCGCCCAGCCTACGGCGCGCTTTTGCAAATCGCCATCGGTCTTCATGATCAGCCATCCTGCACCGAGCAGTGCGTAGCCCGCGACCACGCATAGTGCAATGAGGCAGGCGAAGCCGATGTTGATCCAGGTAGGGTCATACCCAACCACGTGCATGCCGAGCATATAACCCTGTGCCAGGCTGGTCAGTACGGAGCCACCGAAAAAAATCCGGTTCCAAACCGCTTTGTGATCGTCCTGCGCCTTGACGCGAAAATCAAACGCCACGCCACGCAATATCAGGCCCGCCAGCATCAACGCGACCGGTAAATAAAGTGCGGTGAGAATAACACCATGCGCCAGGGGAAACGCCACGAGCAACAAGCCAATGCCCAGCACCAGCCAGGTTTCATTCGCGTCCCAGAACGGCCCGATGGAGGAAATCATTACATCCTTTTGCGCATCGGTGGCACCGCGCAGCAACACGCCGACGCCCAGATCGAAGCCGTCGAGCAGCACATACAGCAGCATGGCCAAACCCATCAGCACCATGAAAATAACCGGCAGCCAAAATGTCGTGTTCATGTCAATCTCCCGATGTGTTGATTGCGACAACCACGGCGACCATTGGATCGAGCACCGGCGGTGGTGTGTTGACGATTGACTTCGCTTTGCGCGCCATATAGAACACCACCGATACATAGGCAGCGGTGAGGGCGATGTAAAGTGCGAGATACATGATGAGTGTGCCCACAATCGCGGTGGCGCCCACATTCGGTGCCGCTGCTTGCGCCGTCGTCAGTACGCCGTAAACCAGCCATGGCTGTCGTCCGATCTCGGTTACATACCAGCCCGCAACAGTAGCGACCCAGCCGGAAAAGGTCATCGCCACCAACCCGCGCACCAGCCACGGGTGTGGGTCTTTGCGTTGCCAAAGCGTCCATGCCGCCAGCCATGATACGGCCAGCATCAGCATGCCCACGCCGACCATGACGCGAAATGCCCAGAACAACGGTGCGACCGGCGGATGCTTGTCCGGAAATTCATTCAGACCCTTCAATTCGCCGTCGGCGTGGTGGGTGAGAATCAGCGCCGCCATTTTGGGAATCCCGATTTCAAAATTATTTTTCCTGGCACTTGCGTCCGGCATCGCGAACAACAATAACGGCGCGCCACGTTCGGTTTGCCAGATACCCTCGATGGCCGCGATCTTGGCAGGCTGGTGTTTGAGCGTATTAAGCCCGTGCAGGTCGCCAACGAAAATCTGTATCGGGATCAGCAGCGCTGCCACAAAAATGCCGGTTCTGAGCGCATGCGATACGTCTGGCTCGCGATCATTGCGCATCCAGCGGTAAGCCGAGACACCCGCCACCAGAAATGAGCCGGTCAGGCCGGAGGCGATCATCATGTGCGTGAAGCGATACGGAAATGACGGATTGAACAGGATCGCCAGCCAATCGGTCGCATGCGCGCGACCATCGATCATTTCGAAGCCAACGGGTGTCTGCATCCATGAGTTGAGCGCGAGAATCCAGAATGCTGAAAGCGAAGTGCCGACCGCGACCATGACCGTCGCAAAGGTGTGGACTTTGTCCGGCACACGCCTGAAGCCGAACAACATGATGCCGAGGAAGCCCGCCTCCAGAAAGAACGCCGTGAGCACTTCGTAGGCTAGCAGCGGCCCGGCGATATTGCCCACCGTCTGCATATAGCCCGGCCAGTTGGTGCCAAACTGGAAAGACATGGTGATACCGCTGACGACACCTAACGCAAAAGTCAGCGAAAAGACCTTTACCCAGAAGCTGTACGCCTGCATCCACGCTTTTTCGCCGGTCGAGTTGAAGCGCAACTTGAAATACAGCAGCACCCACGCGAGCGAAATGCTGATGGCGGGAAAGAGGATGTGAAACGTTATATTCGCGCCAAACTGAATGCGCGCCAGCATGAGTGCATCCACGAGGACCCCCTATGTTGAACTACCTGCCTGGAAAACCCCAGATGCGATTCAGGTTTTCCTGCCGCCGGTTATGATCGTCAGCTTGTCCGTGAATTCGACCAGTTTCTGCACCTTTAAGCCCGGCTTTTTCAACTGCACCAGCGTGTCCTGATCGAACTTGTGCACATCGGTGAAGCAGCCGCCGACCAACTCGATCAAATCATGCATCGCTTTCATGAGCTGCTCTCGTTTGCAATTTCGCGCGCCGACCCGGAAAGGCTTGGCATGCTTTTCACTTCTTGCGAGGCGATGGCGGTCGATACCGAACACGGCGAAGAAATCATCCCGTAAGCTTTGCGCCTCGGCACGCTGAGAAGAATCATCTTCCCTTGCTATTGAGAAGGCCACCGCGCGGGTATTGACTTCGTTCCATTAGAGACGCATCGATTGCAGACGTTAGATTCTTTGCATTATGCGCGGTGTGGTAGCAGTTCGGCTATTTAGAGCGACGGTGTGTTATGCATAGAGCGTGCAAGCACCGGCGCGCCTCACGGCCAATATGCCGCCGGCAGCCTCGCCAATGCTGGCACTTGTGGTACTGATCCATTACCCGCAGCGCTGGTGCATACCCTATTCAAGGGATACGGCGACCGAAAGTAATCTCGACAACCCCTTGCAAATCTGCCTAAACTAAGTATCGGGACTCCTATCAGGATAGCGTTCCCGTTTTATTGGCAGACGCTACGTTCCCTTGTGGGCGGCTGTATTTATGTAAACATAATCGAGGATATCCAAATGAGAACAAAGGTTAACGTGCCGCGATCCGGCATTGCGTTATCAACACTTTTGCAAGGATTAATTTTTGCTGCGGGCGCGCAATGCGCATTTGCCGCCCCCGCAGCGCAGTCGGCCGAGACCGGTCTTCTGAAGTTGGCAAATGTAAAGATTCAGAGCGCCACGCCCGAACAGATCAAGGCTGCTGCAGCGCAAAAAAACAATGCGACAGCAACGAGTGGCGTACGTGCTTACAAGGATAAGGATAGTGGCAAGTTGCGCGACCAGACTCCTGAAGAAATGGTCGAAGAAGGCGCGCCTGCGGTGGCAGGTACCAGTGAGACGGCCGTCATCATTACACCATCCAAAGGTGGTGTCGCTGCGCAACTTGATGAAAGTTTCATGAGCAGTGCGGTAGCCACCAAGGATGCGGCTGGGAATTTGCATATGGATTGCGTCATCGGCAAGGACGCAACCGGCAAAGCGCTGGTCAACGGCAAGGCAGTAAAGGGGCATCGCCATGACCACTAAACGTAAACTCATCTCCATGGGGTTGGCCGT
>JAYUCZ010000214.1:0-3385 GCA_043740065.1 Thiobacillaceae bacterium
CCTTCGGCGATGGTTGCACCAGCGGCCACGCTGTCGAAATACAGCGCCTCGTTCTTGCCTTCACCTTCGCGTTTGAGTTGCGACACGACGGAGCCGTCCACGCCCAATGCAGCGAGTCTTTTCAGCAGGGCGGGCGTAGCGTTACCGCCAGCATCCAGGCCGACGCTCACTGGCATGAGCTTTTGCGAGATGGGTTTATCCGCCGCCTGATCCAACACGTTTTCTATCCACACCGCCAGCCTGCGCGGCGTGGCGTAAGCGGTCACACAGGCATCGGACGCGGCCAAACATTGGGCTTTCAAACTGCCCGACAACAACTCTGCAAAACTCTCGCCGAGTTTTTTCAGCGCCTTGGGCGGCAGCTCTTCGACAAACAGCTCTACGAGTAAATTCTGCGCGGTCATGCTGCGGCTTTCTTTTCAATTTGCGCCGCGCTCAATTTCTCGGCCACTTCATCTGCCCAGGCTTTCGGTGCCATCGGAAAGCCCAATCGCGCACGGCTGTCGAAATAACTTTTTGCCACAGCGCGCGCCAGATTGCGGATGCGGCCAATATAGGCAGCCCGTTCGGTGACGGAAATCGCGCCGCGTGCATCCAGCAGGTTAAAGCTGTGCGCGGCCTTCAGCACTTGTTCGTAAGCAGGCAAGGCGAGTTGCGCGGCCATCAGTTCCTGGGCTTTTCTTTCATACGCGACAAACGCGGTCAGCAAAAATCCCACATCGCTGTGTTCAAAGTTGTAGGTGGATTGTTCGACTTCGTTTTGGTGATAAACATCGCGGTACGTCACGCCGTCTGTCCATTGCAGGTCAAACACGTTGTCCACGCCTTGCAGGTACATGGCCAAGCGTTCCAGGCCGTAGGTAATTTCGCCGGTAATGGGTTTGCAGTCGATGCCACCAACTTGCTGAAAGTAGGTGAACTGGGTCACTTCCATGCCGTTGAGCCAGACTTCCCAACCCAAACCCCAGGCACCCAGCGTGGGGTTTTCCCAGTCGTCTTCAACGAAACGTACATCATTTTTTTTCAGGTCAAAACCCAGCTCTCTGAGCGAATCAAAATACAGGTCGAGAATGTTGGCGGGCGCGGGTTTGAGTACCACTTGAAACTGATAGTAATGCTGCAAGCGGTTGGGGTTTTCGCCGTAGCGCCCGTCTTTAGGACGGCGCGAGGGCTGTACATACGCGGCCTTCCACGGCTCGGGGCCGAGTGCGCGTAAAAAAGTGGCGGTGTGCGACGTGCCTGCGCCCACTTCCATATCGTAGGGCTGCAACAACGCGCAGCCTTGTTTGGCCCAGTAGGTTTGCAGGGTAAGGATTAAATCCTGAAAAGTTCGCATGGATATTGTGTGGCTTGAAGCAAAACGCGATTTTACCCGCCGGGGCGTATAAAACCTACTGTATCGGCAGGGTCAAACGTGCTTGCAGCCCGCCTTCCGGGCGGTTTTGCAAGGTGATCTGCCAACCGTTCAAGTCAGCCAATTGTTTGACGATCGCCAGTCCCAAGCCTGTGCCGCCGGTAGCGGTGGCGCGCGAAGTTTCCACGCGATAAAACGGGCGAAAAACTTTTTCCAGTTCAGCTTCGGGTAAACCTGCGCCGTTGTCCAAAATCAGAATTTCCACCTGTTGTTTGCTGCATTGCAGTTTTAATGTGGGCGGGGTTTCGCCACCATAACGGAGGGCATTTTGCAGCAAATTATCCAGCACGCGGGCAAGCGCATCGGCGCTGGTTTTAATCTGGCAGGGTGCGTACGAAAAGAATGCGGCACCGTGTTTTTCCGCCATCGCGGAAAGAAACTGGTTCAGATCGATTGCCTGCATGGCTTCTGGCTTGGTGCTGCGCGCCAACTCCAGGTAGCCGCTAATCATGCTGTTCATTTCTGCCAGATCACGTTGCAGGCGGTCGAGCTTTGCCGGATCAAATTTGGTTTGCAGCAATTCCAGATTCAACTGCATCCGCGTCATCGGCGTGCGCAGGTCGTGCGATATGCCGCCCAATAGCGTGGTGCGATTTTCCAGCAGATCATGCACCTCACGCGCCATTTGATTGAAGCGCCGCGCCAGTTCGGCCAGTTCCTGCGGGCCGGTTTCCGGCAGCGGGTCGGGAATGCCGCCGCGCCCCACTACGCCAGCGGCACGGGCGGCGTGTGCCAGCGGAACGGTAATGCGCCGCACCAACAATAATGCTGTCAGCAACACCAGAAACGCGCCGATCGAAACTAGGGTAATCGCGGCCAGCGGCGGCTGAACCGCATAACGGTCGGGGAAAAATCCAGCTTCCAGCGTGTGCCCACCCGCTGGAATATCCACCCACACCGCCGCACCGCTCGCTCGGCCAGACAGCTTGGCCGCGCTGCCCAGCCGCGTCGATAGCGCCGCTTCTATTTGACGATGAAATGGAAAATCGGCTGGCGCGATGGCCGACGTGTCGCTGGCGACTTGCAGGCGCAAACCATGCCGTCGCGCCAGCTCGCGCTCGAATGCGGGACGGATATTGGGCGGCAACTCCGCCCAGGTTTGCGCCGACAACACAATCAACCCGGCCAGATCATCGGCAGAGCGCTCCGCCACCGGCACAATCAGCGTGCGATACACCACCCAGAATGCCGCCGCCTGAAACAGGATAAAAGCCAGCGCCAGGGTGATGGCGGTACGCGCAAACAGCGAAGCGCCACGCTTACCCTTCTCCTTCTCCCTTCCCCCTTCTCCCTTCACTTCCTACCCCTTGCCCTGCGGCACGAAGATATAGCCCTGTCCCCACACGGTTTTGATGTGACGCGGGTTGGCCGGATCATCCTCGATTTTTTTGCGCAGCCGATTGACGCGCACATCCACGCTGCGGTCGAACGGGTCGCGCTCGAAACCGCGCAGTTGATCCATCAACCAGTCACGCGAGAGTGCTCGGTTGGGGTGTGCGATAAAAATTTCCAGCAGGCTGAATTCGCCGCCGGTCAATTCAATTTCATCATCACCACGGCTCAGGGAATGCGCCTCGGCGTTGAAAGAAAATGCACCAAACCGGAAGGCTTTTTGCGGTTCGTCGGCGGGAGCGGGTGTTGCAGAATTTCGCCGCATCACCGCACGAATACGTGCCAGCAATTCTCTGGGGTTAAAGGGCTTAGGCAGATAATCGTCCGCGCCGACTTCCAGCCCGATAATGCGGTCGATATCCTCGCCCTTGGCCGATAGCATGATGATGGGCGGTGCGCCAGTCTTGCCTTTCAAGCGCCGGGCGATAGACAAGCCGTCTTCGCCGGGCATCATCAAATCCAGCACGCATAAATCGGGCGACGCGCTTTCCAGCAGCTTGTCCAAAGCCGCGCCACCTTCGGCACAGGCCACCGCAAAGCCTTGCCCGGCCAAGTATTCGGCCAGCAGCTCGCGGATGC
>JAYUCZ010000215.1:0-3374 GCA_043740065.1 Thiobacillaceae bacterium
TTGGGTAAATTCAAGTGTGCGACAAAGCGCACGTCGGGCTTGTCTATGCCCATGCCGAAGGCGATGGTGGCGACCACGATGATGCCGTCTTCCATCAAGAACCGCTCTTGCGCGTTGCGCCGCGCCGCTGCGTCCATGCCGGCATGATAGGCCAGCGCGGTCAAACCCTGGGTATTCAACCAGGTTGCAACTTCATCGACGCGCTTGCGCGACAGGCAATAGACGATGCCCGCTTCGCCATCGTGTTTTTCGCGGATGAAACGCAACAGTGCTTCGCGCGCCCCGACCGATTCCACGCGCACGTGATAGCGAATATTCGGGCGGTCAAAGCCGGTAACGAAATGCCGCGCCTCTTGCAGTTGCAGGCGCTGGGCGATTTCGGCACGGGTGGCGGCATCGGCGGTGGCGGTTAAGGCAATGCGCGGAATGCTGGGAAAGCGTTCGTGCAAGATGCAAAGCTGCACATATTCCGGGCGAAAGTCGTGCCCCCATTGCGAGACGCAATGCGCTTCGTCGATGGCAAACAAGGCAATTTGCACGCGCTCTAGCTGATTTAAAAAACGCTCCGTCATCAAGCGTTCCGGCGCAACATAAAGCAAATCCAGTTCGCCCGCCAGCAGGGCGTTTTCGACACGCCGGGCTTCGTCGCCCGCCAGCGAAGAATTCAGATATTCCGCCCGCACGCCCAGTTGGCGCAGCGCCATCACCTGGTCGTGCATCAAGGCAATCAGCGGCGAAACAATAATGCCCACGCCATCGCGCACCAGCGACGGCAACTGGTAGCACAGCGATTTGCCGCCGCCGGTGGGCATGATGACCAGCGCATCGCCGCCTTCGACGATCTGGCTAACGATGTCCTCCTGATGCGGGCGAAAACCGGCGTGGCCGAACACGCTACGCAATAAATGCTGGGTGCGGGCTTCAGTCATGCATCAATCCGGATGCCCATGTTCCAGCCACTCGCGCCAAATCGCCACCGACACCGCCAGCAGCACCGGCCCCAGAAACAGGCCGATCAGGCCGAAGGCGTTGAGACCGCCCAGCACGCCCAAAAACACCAGCAGGAAAGGTATCCGCGTCGGCCCGCTAATCACCAGCGGGCGGACCAAATTATCGACCCAGCTCACCACCAGCGCGCCCCACAAAAACAGGCCGAGCGCGGCCTGGGTTTCGCCGTGCGCCAGCAAGCCGAGCGACAGGCCGATCCACACCACTGGGCCAACGAAAGGAATCAGCGACACCAGCGCGGTAATCACGCCCCACAGCGCGGGCGCTGGAACCCCCGCCACCCAGTAACCCAAGCCGGCCAGCACGCCCTGCGCCAGCGCCGTCAGCACAATGCCGAACACCACCGCGCGCACCGTGACCCCCACCGCCTGGATATAACTGCGGGCCACTTCGCCCAACCAGCGCGTCGCCACGCCGCGAAATTGCGCCAGGATGCTGTCGCCGTGGCGATACAAAAAGAACAGCGCAAACACCGCCAAACCAAACTTGGCCGCATTGCGCCCGACTCCGCTTGCCAGCACTTTTAACGCGCTGCCATCCGCCAAACCCAACGTGGCGAGTTGCACGCGCACCCATTCCGGATCGCCCTGTACGCGCTGATACTGCGCGGCCAGCCATTCGCCCGCCGGCCAACTGTGTACGCCAACCGGCAAGGGCGGCAAGCCCTCGGCAGCCAGTTTTTTGACCAGCGCCGATGCCGCCGCCGCGTCGCCCACTACAGTAAACATCACCCATACCAGCGGCAGCAACAAGGTCGCCGCCACGCCCAATGTCATCACTAGCGCCGCCAGGTTGTCGCGCCCGGCCAGACGCAGGCGCAAGCGGTGATGCAGCGGCCAGGTCGCATACGCCAGAATGCCCGCCCAGGCCAGCGCCGCAAAAAATGGCGACAACACCCACAGCGTCAAACCGAGTATGAGGACGAGAAAGGCAAACGCCGCAATGCGGCGTGCGAGTGGGGAATCGATGTTGATGGGCATGACTTTAATCGAGCCGATATGCTGTCAAGGGTTGCAATAGTCGCATTTTCCCGGGTCGGCGTGTTCTGCGCCTGTCCGGGTGCGGGTTTCACGGTAGCGGCATTTAAGACAGGCATAAATATCGGCGCGAATCTCCCGTGTTGGCGCACCGCAATCGGCACACAGCAAACCGGCAAGCCGCTCCACCACCCCAAAGCCCGGCGTACCGCAAGCCGGACACAGGGAGTTCAGTTTAACGGCAAGGTCTTCGGCAGCCAGGCGGATGACTTCCTGGCGGGTGGGATGCGCATGGGCGCGTGCGTCGTGCTCCACAAACACCTGGCCGTTTTCGGCCTGATCGCGTGCGCGGTAAAAGGCCGCTTCCAGCGCACCCCAGTCGGCGAGGCCTTTTTCGATGCGCGGGTCATTTTCATCTTGCGGGCGCACCACCAGATGATGTTCGGGAAAACCGGCCTCGCGGGCGTAGCGTTGGGCAGCAGTCCAATCGGCGGTCAACAAGTGTGCATAGCGCGTTGCCTGCTGCGCCAGGCCGCTCACTTCGATGCCGCGCGTGTCGTCGATGAACAGCAGCAGTTCGACGTTCCACGGCAACACGCCCAGCATCGGGTCGGCTCCGAAGCGGCCTTCGCTCGCCAGCCCCAGCGGCAAACCGGACAGCCCCATGCCGGTGCGGGCTTTTTTGCGCGCAGCATCCATCTGTGAGCCAGCACGTTGAATATCGCGGGTAAAACTGCCCAAGGTGTCGGTGTCAAATCCGGCGACGCGCTCGACCCGACAACCCAGCGCCACATCGAGCACCGGCGCGATGATTTTTTCCTTGCCGTGCTGGGTCAGCAGGGCAATTCGCCGACCCGCGTACAGAGGCATGTCAACTGTAATGGTGAATCAGTGCGGCTATGACAATGACGGCGACAGTCGCCCAGCCGATACGATCCACATAACGATGCAGCAACGCCTCCATGCGCACGCCGCCCCATTTCATCAGCCCGGCGACGAGATAAAAACGCAGCCCGCGACCGATGATGGATGCCAGGGTAAAGGGTAGCAGCGCCATCCCCAACGCCCCCGCCGCGATGGTGAACACCTTGTAGGGAATCGGCGAAAACCCGGCAATGAAAATCGCCCAGAAACCCCACTTTTCAAACCACACCACCGAGGTTTCATACGCCGCCCAATAGTGCGTGGTGCGCAGCCACGGCTCGATGGCATCGAAGGCGAAATGGCCGATGGCATAACCAAACAGGCCGCCCGCCACCGAGGTTAGCGTGGTAATCAACGCAAAGCGCATCGCCCGCGCCGGATTAGCCAGACTCATCGGTGCGAGCATTACGTCCGGCGGAATCGGAAAAAACGACGACTCGGCGAAACTCACGCCGCCCAGATACC
>JAYUCZ010000216.1:0-7970 GCA_043740065.1 Thiobacillaceae bacterium
CGAGGAACAAGAGCGGAGTCGTTGCCGCTTTAGCGGCTTTACGAATCCGGCCTGCCCCTTGCGGGTACGACGCAATGCGCCCGTCAGTGCATCCAAAAATGGGATATTGGTTGTTTCCGCATCCCTAAGTGTTCAATCATGTTGAGGTGCTTATGAAAAATTTATCAGGCAGGTTTGTTTTTGGCGGGATTCTAGGCATGGTTGCCCTGTTTGCAGCAACGGTGCAGGCAGCGGTTCTGGATGTGTCAGAACTGGTCGAAAAGCATGGCCCCGCCGTGGTCAATATCAGCACCACAAAAATCGTGCAGAAGTCCCAGGGTGGATTTCCGCCGGGCGGTTTTCCTGGCATGCAGGGCGAAGACGAAATGATGGATTTCTTCCGCAAGTTTTTCCCGCCCGGCGCTGCGCCCAAAGGCCAGGCACATCCGCCTTTGCGGCAGATGCCCGCACGCGGCGAAGGTTCCGGATTTATCGTCAGCAATGATGGTTACATTCTGACTAACGCGCATGTGGTTCAGGGTGTGGACGAAGTCACCGTCAAACTCACCGACAAGCGCAAGTTCACCGCCAAGGTTGTGGGTTATGACGAGCGCACCGACATCGCCGTCATCAAGATCAACGCCAGCAACCTGCCCAAAGTCACCATAGGCGATCCGGAAAAACTGCGTGTGGGCGAAGCGGTGGTTGCCATCGGTTCGCCATTCGGATTCGAGAACAGCGTGACTTCCGGCATCGTCTCGGCCAAGGGACGCTCGTTGCCGTCCGAAAACTATGTGCCTTTTATACAGACCGATGTGGCGGTTAATCCGGGCAACTCCGGCGGCCCGTTGTTTAACTTGCGCGGCGAAGTGGTGGGCGTGAATTCGCAGATATACAGCCGCAATGGTGGTTATCAGGGGGTGTCTTTCTCTATCCCGATTGACGTGGCGATGGATGTCGCCAACCAGCTTAAAACCGGCGGCAAGGTGACGCGTGGCTGGCTGGGCGTGGCGATTCAGGAAGTCAATTCTGACCTGGCTGACTCGTTTGGACTGGATCGTCCGCGTGGCGCACTGATTGCCAATGTGGAGGAAGACAGCCCGGCCGCCAAAGGCGGTTTGCAGGTGTCCGATGTGGTGCTGAAATTCGACGGAAAAAACATTGAAAGCGTCAGCGATTTGCCGCGTATGGTGGCGGCAACCAAAGCCGGCTCCAAAGTGGTGGTTCAGGTGTGGCGGAAAAAAGCGCTCAAAGACCTGAACGTCACGGTCGGCCAGCTTCCTGACGACGCACAGGTTGCCGCTGTCAAAACCCAGAAATCCTTCTCGCGTGGCGGGCTGGTGTTGTCTGAGCTGGGCGCAGAACAACGTCGTGTGTTAAAAATCGACAGCGGCCTGCTGGTGGAAGAAACCTCGGGCGATGCCGTGCGTGCGGGCATCCGCGAAGGTGATGTGATTCTGGCCGTCAACAATAACCAGGTCAGTACGGTCGAACAGTTCAGGAAACTGATTGCCGCTGTGCCGGTTGGCAAAAGCGCCGCCATCCTGGTGCGCAGGGGCGATGCTTCGCTGTACGTGCCGCTAAAAATTTCCAGTAATGCCAATGAGTGAGGCTTTGCCTGTTCTGACCTTGTTGGGACGGGCGGGCTGCCATTTGTGCGAGGACATGCGGGCGGCGCTGGCAAAACAGGCTGCCCGTTTACATGTTGAGGAAATCGACATTACCGGCAATCCTGAACTGGAAGCCCGCTATGGCTGGGATATCCCGGTGTTGCTGGCGGGCGAAGACGAGATTTGCCGCCACTACCTGGACGGGAATGCGCTTGAGAGGTGGCTTTCGGGGTAAAATCGCGCATTCGAATCCGGCTTGACAGGGCACGCCATGTGCCCTTTTTACTGTGCAAAACAATATCCGCAATTTCTCCATCATCGCCCATATCGACCACGGCAAATCCACGCTGGCGGATCGCATTATCCATTTGTGCGGCGGGCTCTCGGACCGGGAAATGGAAGCCCAGGTGCTGGACTCCATGGATCTGGAAAAAGAACGCGGCATTACCATCAAGGCGCAAACTGCCGCGCTGGAATACAAGGCCAAAGACGGCCAGACGTATTTCATGAACCTGATCGACACGCCGGGGCATGTGGACTTCTCTTATGAAGTGTCGCGTTCGCTGTCGGCCTGTGAAGGCGCGCTGCTGGTGGTGGATGCCTCGCAAGGCGTGGAAGCGCAGACCGTCGCCAATTCCTATATGGCGATTGAGCTGGGCGTGGAAATTTTGCCGGTGTTAAACAAGATCGACTTGCCGTCCGCCGACCCGGATCGGGTCTGCGAAGACATCGAGGAAATCGTCGGCATTGATGCCAGCGAAGCCGTGCGTGCCTCAGCCAAGACCGGCCTGGGCATTGCGGATATCCTGGAAGAAGTCATCAAGAAAATTCCGCCGCCGCGTGGCGATGAAAATGCGCCACTCAAGGCGCTGATTATCGACTCGTGGTTTGATAATTACGTGGGCGTGGTGATGCTGGTGCGCGTGGTGGATGGCGTACTCAAGCCCAAGGATAGAATTCGCCTGATGGCCAACGGCTCGCAGTTTTTGACCGAGCAGGTGGGTGTGTTTACCCCGCATTCCAAGCAGCGTACCGAGTTGTCCGCCGGGCAGGTGGGCTTCATCATTGCCGGCATCAAGGAACTGAAAGCGGCGCAGGTGGGCGATACCGTTACCCTGGCGGACAACCCCGCCAGCGTGGCTTTGCCGGGTTTCAAAAAAGTCCAGTCGCAAGTGTTTGCCGGGCTGTATCCGGTGGAATCGCACGATTTTGAATCGCTGCGCGATGCGCTGGAAAAGCTGCAACTCAACGATGCGGCATTGCAGTTTGAACCGGAGGTGTCGCAGGCGCTGGGTTTTGGTTTCCGCTGCGGATTCCTTGGCCTGCTGCACATGGACATTGTGCAGGAACGCCTGGAGCGCGAGTTTAACCAGACGCTGATTACCACCGCGCCGACCGTGGTGTATCAGGTGCTGATGCGTGACGGCAGCATGGTCGAAGTGGAAAACCCATCCAAGTTGCCGGAGCTGTCAAAAATCGAGACCATTTTGGAACCGATTATCAGCGCGACGATTTTTGTGCCGGAAGAATTCCTCGGCAACGTGATGACGCTGTGCAACCAGAAGCGCGGCGTGCAGATTGATATGAAGTATGCGGGCAGACAGGTGATGCTGAAATACGAGCTGCCGATGAACGAAGTGGTGATGGATTTTTTTGACAAACTGAAATCCACTTCACGCGGTTATGCGTCGTTAGATTACGAGTTCAAGGAATTCCGCCCGGGCGATCTGGTCAAGCTGGATATTCTGGTCAATGCCGAAAAAGTCGATGCCCTGTCGCTAATCGTGCATCGCGCCAATTCCGTTTACCGGGGGCGCGAGCTGGCTTCCAAAATGCGCGAGCTGATTCCGCGCCAGATGTTTGATGTGGCGGTGCAAGCCGCAATCGGCGCACAGGTTATTGCACGCGAAAACGTAAAAGCGTTGCGCAAGAACGTGTTGGCAAAGTGTTACGGCGGCGATATTTCGCGCAAGAAAAAACTGCTGGAAAAGCAGAAGGAAGGCAAGAAACGCATGAAGCAGGTTGGCAATGTAGAAATTCCGCAGGAGGCGTTCCTCGCCATTCTGCAAGTTGGAGACAAGTAATGGATGCGCTGGCGATTATCCTGATTGGCCTGTTGATTGCGGGTGTGGCCATGGTGTTCAAGGGTGTGATGAGCCTGCCCTTGCTGTTGTTGCTGGCAACGCTGATTACCGGCGCAGTGTGGCTGCTGGACAAACTGGTGTTGGCGAAAAAGCGTCCGGCGGGCGAAGAACGCACGCATGGCGTGGAGTATTGCGTCAGTTTGTTCCCGGTGATTTTTCTGGTGTTTATGCTGCGCTCGTTTCTGGTCGAGCCGTTTCGCATTCCGTCGGGCTCGATGATGCCGACTTTGCTGGCCGGGGATTTTATTCTGGTCAACAAATACACCTATGGCATCCGTTTCCCGGTGCTGGACAAGAAAGTAATAGACATCAATAACCCGCAACGCGGCGATGTCATGGTGTTCCGTTTTCCGGATGACCCTTCCATTGACTACATCAAGCGCACGGTCGGGTTGCCGGGTGATCTGGTGGAGTACAAGGATAAACGGCTGTCCATCAATGGCCAGCCGCTGACCTATCAGGAAAACGGCACATTCAGTTTCGAGACAGGTGGCCTTAATTATGTAACCGGCATCGTCTATCAGGAGAAACTGGGCGAGCAGGAACATGCGGCGATGGTGATTCCCGGCATCCCGGGCTTTATGCATGACCAGCTCAGAGACTTCCCGCATCAGGAGAACTGCACCTACAATGAGGAGAGTTTTTCCTGCAAAGTGCCGGAAGGCCATTACTTCACGATGGGTGATAATCGTGATGGCAGTAATGACGGACGCTACTGGGGCTTTGTGCCGGAGAAAAACATTGTCGGCAAGGCATTCTTTATCTGGATGAACTTTGGTGACATGAAACGCATCGGTACGGTCATTAAATAAGGAGCGCTAAATGATTAATCGGGTTCGGCAACGTGGCCTCACGATGTTCAGTTTTCTGTTTGTGGCCGTGATTGTGGTCTTTTCGGCATTGCTGACAATGAAGCTGGTGCCTGCTTATATGGAGTTCTTCACCATCAAGAAAATCCTCTCGGACATCGGCAACAACCCCAACATTAAAACCATGAGCAACGCGGAAATCCGCAGTACGTATGGGAAGCGCGCAATGATAGATAACATCAGCACGGTTCGTCCTGCTGATCTAGAAATCGGACGGCAGGACGGCGTGTCTGTGGTGTCGGTTAACTATACTTACCAAACTTCGCTGGTCGCCAACATCAGCCTGCTGGTCGAGTTCAGTGCAAGCTCGGATAGCAATAGCAGCCGTTCTGCGCAGGCTGTCGAATAGGCCTGACAGGTCATAAAACCTTGAACTCCGGCCTTGCCAAACTTTCAGCCGCGCTTGGCTACACATTCCGCGACGAGGCGTTGCTCAGGCAGGCGCTGACCCATCGCAGCCACGGCATCCCGCACTATGAGCGCTTGGAATTTCTGGGCGATTCGGTGTTGAACTGCACGATTGCGCGTGCGCTATACGATACCTTTCCGCAGCAGCCGGAAGGCACGCTGTCCAGAATGCGCGCCAATCTGGTCAAGCAGGACACACTGGCGGGCATTGCAATCCAGCTCAAGCTGGGCGATTACCTGCTGATGGGCGAGGGTGAACTGAAGAGCGGTGGTTTCCGCCGCCCCTCCATTTTGGCCGATGCAATCGAGGCAATTATTGGCGCGATTTTTCTTGACGCAGGGTTTGAGGTGGCAAGGGCGACCGTGCTGCATTTGTTTGCGCCAGTGATTGCCGCAATCAACCCCAACGTATCGGGCAAGGATGCCAAAACCCAGCTACAGGAATGGTTGCAAGGCCGTCGCCAGCCATTGCCGGATTACCAGTTAGCGGATACCAAGGGCGAAGCGCATGACCAAATGTTTGTGGTGTCCTGCCGTATTCCGGCATTGGGCATTACTTTATCGGGACAGGGAAAAAGCCGCCGTGCGGCAGAACAGGAGGCCGCCATGGCCGTATTGAAACAAGTCGGTGCGCTAGAGCCTGCTCATGAATAAATTGACCACACCATTTCGCACCGGATTTATCGCCATTGTTGGCCGTCCCAATGTGGGCAAATCCACCTTGCTGAACAAACTGGTGGGGCAAAAAGTCAGCATTACCTCGCGCAAGGCGCAGACCACGCGCCACCGCGTGACGGGCATCCGCACCGAACCTGAAGCGCAGTTTGTGTTTGTCGATACGCCGGGTTTCCAGACCCGTCACGGCGGACGCATGAACACCGCGCTTAACCGCAGCGTGCGCCAAACCCTGTCCGATGTCGATGTGGTGCTGGTGGTGGTGGAGGCGGGCAAGTTCAATGCGGGCGACAAACAGGTGGTGGAACTGTTGCCCAAGGATCGCCCGGTGTTGCTCATCATCAACAAGCAGGACGAGCTGAAAGACAAAGGCGACATGCTGGCGTTTGTGCGGCAAGTTTCCGAGGCTCGCCCGTTTGCCGAGATCATTCCGGTTTCGGCCAAACACAATACCGGGCTTGAAAACCTGCTGCTGACATTGACGAAGTATTTGCCGGAAGGCCAGGCGATGTACGGTGACGATGATGTGACCGACCAGACCGACCGCATCCTGGCAGCGGAATTGATCCGCGAAAAACTGTTCCGCCTTTCTGGAGACGAAATTCCCTACGCCACGGCGGTGATGATCGACAAGTTTGAAGAACTGGGCAAACTGCGCCGCATCTACGCCACCATATTGGTGGATCGGGACAGCCAGAAGGCCATCGTCATCGGCGCGGGTGGCGAAAAGCTCAAGGCCATCTCCACCCAGGCGCGGCTGGATATGGAAAAGGCTTTCGGCAGCAAGGTCTATCTGGAAGTCTGGGTCAAAGTCAAAGGCGGCTGGTCGGACGATGTGCGGGTGTTGAAGTCGTTGGGGATAGAATAATCCGGGAATGAGAAAAAGCCTGAACCACAAAGGACACAAAGGACACAAAGATATTTACTTTGCGCCCTTCGTGTCCTTTGTGGTTCTACTTTGTGTTGACTGAATAATGGCTCAAGCCCGCATCGACAATGAACCCGGCTTTGTGCTGCACACCTGGCCGTACCGCGAAACTTCGCTGGTGGTAGAAGTCTTCAGCCGCCAGCATGGGCGTGTCGCGCTGATTGCGCGCGGCGCACGCAGGCCGCGTTCTGCCATGCGCGGGCAGATACAGCCGTTTACGCCTTTGTTGCTATCCTGGTTTGGCAAAAACGACGTGCGCACCTTGCACGCAGCCGAGTGGCAGGGCGGACTTGCGCCACTCTCCGGATTGCCATTGATGTGCGGGTTTTATCTTAACGAACTCCTGCTGAAACTGCTGGCGCGTGATGACGCGCACGAGAACCTGTTCGACTATTACCGCGCCACGCTGACGGAGTTGTCACAAGCCAGCGATCTGGAACGCGTTTTGCGCCGCTTTGAAAAACACCTGTTGTCCGAGATCGGCTACGCCGCCACCTTTCATGAAGAAGCCGAAACCGCGCGTCCCGTACAGCCTGGCCTACAGTATGTTTTTGTTCCAGAGCGCGGCGCGTATCCCGATGACGGTTCAAGAATAAACGGCATCCCGGTGTCCGGACGAACCTTGCTCGATCTGGATCAGGACCAACTGGATTCGCCCGCCACCCGCGCCGAGGCCAAGCTGCTGATGCGTGCCTTGATTAACCACCATCTAGGCAACAAGCCGCTTTATACTCGCCAGATGTTGAAAGAGTTGACTGAAAAATGATTTATTTAGGCATCAATATCGACCACATCGCCACCTTGCGCGAAGCACGTAAAACCCGCTACCCCAGCTTGGTGGAAGCCGCATTGCAAGCCGAGACCGCCGGCGCAGACAGCATTACCCTGCACCTGCGCGAAGACCGCCGCCACATTCAGGATGACGACGTGGAAATTTTGCGCCGCGTACTGAAAACCAAAATGAATCTGGAAATGGCCGTCACCGAAGAAATGCTCGCCATCGCCGCCCGCATCAAACCGCAGGACGTGTGCCTGGTGCCGGAAAAACGCGAAGAACTAACCACCGAAGGCGGGCTGGACGTACTCGGACAAAAAGACAAAATCCGCGATGCCTGCACACGCTTAAAAGCATCCGGCATTCGCGTCTCGCTGTTTATAGATGCCGACCCCAAACAACTGGAAGCCGCCCGCGAATGCGGTGCGCCCGTCATCGAAATCCACACCGGCCACTACGCCGATCTGCAAGAACCCAACGCCAAAACCCAGGAACTCGACCGCATCCGCAAAGCGGTTTCCTACGGCTTGGGATTAGGCTTAACGGTGAATGCCGGGCACGGGCTGACTTATCACAACGTGC
>JAYUCZ010000217.1:0-3363 GCA_043740065.1 Thiobacillaceae bacterium
CAGGATTTGAATTCGGTCGCTTTCATGATGTGTGCCTCCATCATGGCAATTTAGGCCAGAGGGATGATGAATTCAACAGGGAATTGCGACATAGCCTTGATAAAGGGGGTGGCGCATAGCGCCGGGGGATTTGCGCTGGTGGAACTGACCGGCCGGACAGGCATACACAGCAATCCCCCTGCCCCCTTTATCAAGGGGGGAAACTTTACACCGCAATCTTCACCACCACCTTGCGAATCATGCCCGCGCCCACCAGCGGCGCATGTGCATCTTCGGGAAAGAAAATACAGAACGAACCCGCAGGCGTACTGACCCAGCTTGAAGGCACATCGTTAAAAAACCGGATGTCGTGCGCGGCGTGGTAATCCGTTTTAGGGTCAACGCACTCGGCCACCGGCCTCCAGCCCATTTCATCCACGCCTTCTAACACCAGTTGAATGTCGATGTAACAGCGATGGCATTCCAGCTTGGCTTCCGTCTTCGCGCGCGCCGGACAGGCTTCGACAATGGCAAAAATTTCTTCGCCCTGTACCGCGTGCTTGCCGGATGCCAGCGCCAGCAAGTCGGTGCTGCGCAAAAACGCGAAAGCCCGGTCAAACAGCGGGTGCAAAACGCTCAAGCGGTCGGCATCAGCCAGCGTGGACAGAATCATATTTGATAGAAATCAGATGGCTGAAGAGTTCATTGCGCGGTAGCGGCTTGAGGGCGTTGAGCTGATCGCTTGTCGCGCACGGAAACAATTTTGTCCTTGGCCTGGATGTCGAACAAGCCAATCACCTGATACAAATCCTTGAGCTTGGCGTAGCCGTAGTTACGCGAGTCAAATGAAGCTTGCTTGGAAATATGATTTCCTACCGCACTCAGTCTCGCCCAACCTTCGTCGTCTGCCGCAGCTTCGACTGCTTTGCGTAACAAACCAACCAAACGGGTGTCGCATTTGAGTTCCTTGGCACTTAACCTGGCCGCCGCCGCTTTAGGCGCTGGTGGCGCAGCGCTTTCCTTGTCAGCTTTCGTCGCCGTCTTGATGTCCGGCTCGGCAGGCATACCAAGATTTTCCAGATACAGAAATACAGAACAGGCCTTAACAAATGGCTCAGGCGTTTTTTTCTCGCCGAAACCAAATACTTTTAAACCGTTGGCTCGAATACGCATCACTAGTGGCGTGAAATCCGAATCGCTGGAGACAATACCAAACCCATCCAGTTGCTTGGTATAGAGCAAATCCATCGCGTCGATAATCATCGCCGCATCGGTGGCATTCTTGCCTTTGGTGTAGGCAAACTGTTGTATAGGCTGGATGGCGAACTCGTGCAGAACCGATTCCCAGGCCTTGAGATGCGGGCTTTTCCAGTCGCCATAAGCGCGGCGTATATTAATCACACCATGCTTGGCCAACTCATCGAGAACCTCGTCAATTTTGACGGCGGGGCTGTTGTCCGCGTCAATCAATAAGGCAATACGGGATTCGTGTGTCATGCTCACTCCCAGAGTATTGTTGAGCTTAGCGGCTAATCGGCTTATACCGAATCCGCTTCGGCTTCGCGCCTTCTTCACCCAGGCGTTTCTTCTTGTCGGCTTCGTATTCCTGATAGTTGCCGTTGAAGAAGGTCCATTGCGAATCGCCTTCTGCCGCGAGGATGTGCGTGGCGATGCGGTCGAGGAACCAGCGGTCGTGGGAAGTCACCAGCACGCAGCCGGGAAATTCCAGCAGCGCGTCTTCCAGCGCGCGCAGGGTTTCCACATCAAGATCGTTGGATGGCTCGTCCAGCAGCAGCACGTTGCCACCAGCGATGAGGGTTTTGGCTAAATGCAAGCGCCCGCGCTCGCCACCCGACAGGTTGCCGACGGTTTTTTGCTGGTCGCCGCCTTTGAAATTAAAGCGCCCAAGATAGGCGCGGCTGGGCATCTCAAACCGACCCACCGTCAAAATATCGCGGCCTTCGGCGACTTCTTCGAACACGGTTTTGCTGCCTTCTAAACTGTCGCGGCTTTGATCGACGGCGGCGATTTTTACTGTAGCACCGATGTCGATGCTGCCACTGTCCGGCTGCTCTTTGCCTTGAATCATTTTAAACAGCGTGGATTTACCCGCGCCGTTGGGGCCGATCACGCCGACGATGGCACCGGGTGGCACGCTAAAGCTCAGGTTATCAATCAGCAGGCGGTCGCCAAAAGCTTTGGACACGCCGTTAAATTCGATCACCTTGTCGCCCAGACGCTCGCCGGGCGGAATGAAAATTTCCTGGGTTTCGTTGCGCTTCTGGTATTCGTGCGAACTGAGTTCCTCAAAGCGGGCAATCCGCGATTTGCTCTTGGCCTGACGGGCTTTGGGATTTTGCCGCACCCATTCCAGCTCTTGTTTCATGGCCCTCATGTGCGCGTCGATATGTTTGCTTTCCTGCTCCAGCCGCGCTTCCTTTTGTTCCAGCCAGGTGGAATAGTTGCCCTTCCACGGAATGCCCTGGCCGCGATCCAGCTCCAGTATCCATTCGGCGGCGTTGTCGAGGAAGTAGCGGTCATGGGTAACGGCCACTACCGTACCGGGAAAGCGCACCAGAAACTGCTCCAGCCATTCGACCGATTCGGCATCCAGATGGTTGGTCGGCTCGTCCAGCAACAGCATGTCGGGTTTGGACAACAGCAATTTACACAGCGCCACGCGACGCTTTTCGCCGCCCGACAAAGGGCCTATCTTCGCGTCCCATGGCGGAAGTCTTAATGCGTCGGCGGCGATTTCCAGTTGCGTGCTGGCATCCGCGCCCGAGGTGGCGATAATCGCTTCCAGTCGCGCCTGCTCTTCGGCCAGCTTGTCAAAGTCGGCATCCGCTTCGGCGTAGGCGGCGTACACCGCATCCAGCTTGCCTTGGGCTTCCATTACCTCGCCCAGCGCGGCCTCGACTTCTTCACGCACGGTTTTTTCCGGGTCTAGCTGCGGCTCTTGCGGCAGGTAGCCGATCGACATGTTCGGCTGCCACTGCACTTCGCCTTCGTATTCCTTATCCGCACCCGCCATAATGCGCAGCACGGTGGATTTGCCCGAGCCGTTCAGACCCAACAGACCAATTTTTGCACCGGGAAAAAACGACAGTGAAATGTCTTTGATGATCTGCCGCTTGGGCGGCACAATTTTGCTCACGCGGAGCATGGACATAACGTATTGAGCCATTTGCTTTTGGATATCTGAAAAAAACAAAACCGTATTATCCGCGAAGCACGCGAAGAAACCCATTCGGAACTTTGTTAAGAATTTTCGGCCACGCCAATCAACCGGCGGATTCAACTTTGAAGTGCAACTTTTGTAAGTGAATTTAAGTGGTGAGCTGCGTTAGCATCCGAGCCACTTAAACGACCAAGTAAAAGGAG
>JAYUCZ010000218.1:0-7935 GCA_043740065.1 Thiobacillaceae bacterium
CGCTATTTGATGGTTCGCTGTCTCGACGGGCTGGCCGAGATTGCGCTGGCGGCGGGCGATGCAAGCCGTTGCCGCACCTATGCGGACGAACTGCTCGCCATCGCCGAATCGAATGGCCTGCGTGAACTGGAAGCAGTCGCACGGCGCTGGCGTGGCGAGGCTTGGCTGGCGCAGCAAAATTACGCGGCGGCGCAACCAGAGTTGTCTCTTGCCGCAACACTGGCAGAGGCTATTGGTCGCGTGCGCTTACAGATGGATGCAGAGGCCGCGCTGGCGCGCTTGTTTACGGCGCAAGGTCAGCGCGATGTCGCAGTGTGCCACGCTGGCAGGGCGCACGCGATCGCGGAGACTATCGAGAAAAGCCTGGCATCATCGGGGCTTGAAGCGCACCTTCGTTTCGATTCTTCAAGCCCTACAGGCGGCTAGGCTTATTTCAACACCGTCGCCATCATGGCATCTTCTTCGTTCGCCAGATTGGTCAGGGCAGCAGCGACTTCGCCTTTGGACATTTGCGCCATCAGCGCGGTATTAAAGCGCATGACGAGAACTTTCCCGGTCTGATTTTCATAGACGCTGTAGCGGCAGGTGAGTGCGGGTGGGGTTTGGGCTTTTTGCTGGGCGATGAGGACGGCTTCGGCCAGTTTTGGATGGCACATGCCGATGATACGCATGGGTTTGGCATCCTTGTGGCCGGCCTTTTTCATGGCTTCTTGCGCGTCAAAAATGCCGGCGATTTTCCAGCCGCGTGCTTCGCCGGCTTTCTTGAGGGCATCCACGGTTTCGTTGACACTGAGCTTGCTTTGCTTTTCCTGCATCAGGGCTTGCATGATCTTGGCCTGAGCCTGCTGCATTTGCAGCATGGATTCTTCCATTTCCCTTTGGCTGGCAGCATGGGCGGGCAGGGTGGCGGCAAACAGGGCGAGCGCGGGAATGAAGATGGATTTTACGAACAGTGATTTCATGTGAACCTCAAGGTCTGGTATGTGAGACAAATTATTAATGTGCGCCGTGATGCGGGCCACCACGCAGACGGTACTGGGTGCCGCAGTACGGACACAGCGCCTCGCCGGTTTTTTCGATGGGCAGGAACACGCGCGGGTGAGCGTTCCAGGAAACATGCTCGGGCAGCGGACAATGCAGCGGAAGCTGTTGGTCGGTAATTTCGATCACGCGCTGGGTGTTTTCGGTTTGTTCTGCCATGTTGATTTCCTGGTAAAAACTTTTTTAACAAGGAGGACATGAGGACAAGAGGAACTCTCCTTGAGAACCTCTTGTCCTCATGTCCTCTTTGTTTTCCGGTTCTATTTAAACGTAAGTCAGCCAGCCTTCGTGCGCGGGCGAACGACCTTGCACGCAATCAAAGTACAGCGCCTGCAATTTTGTGGTTACTGGCCCGCGTGTGCCTTCGCCGATTTTGCGGTTGTCCAGTTCGCGTATCGGCGTGACTTCCGCTGCCGTGCCGGTAAAGAAGGCTTCATCCGCAGAATACACCTCGTCGCGGGTGATGCGTTTTTCGATGACTTGATAGCCCAACTCGGTTGCCAGTTGCACGATGGTGTCGCGGGTAATGCCTTCCAGTGCGCTGGTCAGATCGGGCGTGCAAATCTTGCCCTTGCGGATGATGAAGACATTTTCGCCCGAGCCTTCGGCCACAAAGCCGTCCACGTCCAGCAACAGGGCTTCGTCGTAGCCGTCCTGCTCGGCTTCGCGGTGCGCCAGAATCGAGTTCATGTAATTGCCGTTGGCCTTGGCCTTGCACATGGTGATGTTGACGTGATGGCGCGAGAAGGAAGAAGTCTTGACACGGATGCCGTTATCCAGCGCCGCCTGCCCCAGATACGCGCCCCATTTCCAGGCGGCGACGATCACATGCGTGGACAGGGTTTTGGCGGAAATACCCATGGCCTCTGCGCCGTAAAACGCCATCGGGCGGATGTAGGCGGATTCGAGTTTGTTTTCGCGCACCGCTGATTTGTGCGCGGCGTTGATGTCGTCCTTGGAATACGGCATGGCCATGCCCAGAATGTGCGCCGAACGGAACAGCCGGTCAGTATGATCCTGCAAGCGGAAAATCGCCGTGCCTTTGGGTGTTTGATAAGCGCGCACGCCTTCAAATACGCCCATGCCATAGTGCAGGGTGTGGGTCAGGACATGGGTGGTGGCATCGCGCCAGTTGACCAGCTTGCCGTCGTACCAGATAAAACCGTCGCGGTCGGACATCGACATAACAAAACTCCAGAACTTCCAGGTTGATTGGGGAAACAAATTGAGACAGAAGCGAAATTGTATCAAAGGCTTGCGCTGATTTGCCTTTGGCGGCTGGGCGCTGTTTGCAATCAGCGGCGCGCTGCGGCTTGTCTCCCCCTTGACAAAGGGGGTGGCGCATCGCGCCGGGGGATTTACTCCGGCAAATTTTGCCGCACAAATTCCGGAAAATAATCCGCCCGCACGATATAGGTTCCGTCGCAGTTGAACGAAGCGCGCACGATGCCTTCTGACAAGGAAATCGCCGCGTTGCGCAGGTAGTAACCTTCGATGGCGCGAAGCTGGTCAAAGCCGCGAATAATGTCGTGGATTTGATCTTGCCGGACCGGCTGCCAGTTGGCGCGTTGTTCGTCCATCAGCTTTTGCCAGTGTTCCGGCAAATAATGGCGCAATGGGCCAGTCTGGATCATGCTGCGCACCCAGGCGATGGTGTTCATTTTTTCGGCAAACGGCACTTTAACGAAATGCCGTGCGCGATAATCCTCCAGCATCAGCGTATCGACATCGTGGATTTCGTAATTGAACGGATTGAAAATCGACTCGGTGCGCACTTCCGAACTATTGAAGCCAACGTAAATCGCATAGCATCCGGTTTCGGACAGCAGCCATTCGATATGCTCCAGCGCCGCGCCAACTTTCTGGTCAATGCGCGATTCGAACTTGCTGCGGATCGGCGCGGTTTCGCGCAAGCTGGGGTCGCCCTTGATGCCGACGAAAGGCTTGTCGGCAGGCAGGCCAAACGCGCCGACAATGGCTTCCTTGAGGACGCAAAAATCGCCTTCGGCGGCGGGGATAAGGGTAACGGCTTCGGTGTTCATGGTCATGGTGTTTTTGGCTGTTTTTAGCTGTTCTAAATTATGCGTGATAGAGATGGCAACAAGATGAAAAGTTTTGCAGCATTGGGATTATTTCTGCTCGGTGGCCTGGCGCAGGCCGCTGGACTCATCACAGACACCGCCTGCGACATGGCGCTGGCGCGATTTGATTACCCGGCGGCCACGCAGGAAGCCGACGCCGTTCTGAAGCAATCCCCGGATGATGCGGCGGCGTGGATTTGCCTTGCCCGCGCCCGCTACGAGCGGGGCGATTTCAGGTCTGCGCTGGCTGCACTCAGTTTTGTCACATTAAACTCGGTGGCACAAAACGTGACACAAAGCGCGTTGGCAGTCAGGTTGGGCAACTGGTACGGTGTGACCCTGCGGCGGCTGGGTCGGCTGGATGAAGCCTGGGGTTATCAGCAAAATGCCTTGCGGCTAGCCAGACAAATCAATGACCAGGCCGGGCTGGCGACCGCGCTGCACAATACTGCCGGGATGCGCTATGACCGGGGCGATGCCTTTGGCGCGCTGCGCGATTACCAGTCCAGCATTCCCATCAACCCCGACCTGGCTGAACGCTCTGCTTCGTTCAACAACAGCGGCCTGATTTATCAGGACATGGGTGATATTCGTCGGGCAAGACAATCGCTGGAAGCCGCCATTGCGCTTAATCGGACGGGAAATCACTTTCATCATCTGGGCAAACATTTGATGAATCTAGGTAATTTTGAACGCACCCAGCAGCGCTACGACCAAGCCCGCCGTTTGCTGGACGAAGGCCGTGCCCTGATCGAAAAGTCCGGTGATGTTTTCTGGCTGGGTGTGGCCGCGCACTACCGCGCCTGGCTGGCGAACGATCTTAAACAGCCCGAAGCGGCACGGACGTTTTACGCAGAAGCCCGGCACAACTATGCGCAGGCAGGCGCGGCTGGCGAAGTGGCGCGGCTGGATGCAGAGGTCGGTTCGCTGCGTATTTATTTGAAATAATCTCGATTAATCACGGATGAAAGGAATCAGCCAAGTACCGTTTGCCATAACCGGGTGACAGCCGTGCGTTCCGCTCCAAGCATGGTTGCTTCTACGCGGGCATGTTCTGCCCCCGCCAGCTTGACGGCATGTTGTTGCCGCCGTAGTTCGCGGTAGGCATCAGCAGCATGATTTGCAATGTCAGCAGGTAGCAACCCAAGTTCTGCGGCGCGTTTCAAGAGGGCGATGTTGCCGATGTTGCCCAGCAGTGCCGGGTGTTTCTCGCCGTGCAGCAAGATCAGATATTGCACGCAGAATTCGACATCAACGATGCCGCCGGTGTCGTGTTTTAGGTCGAACAATTCAGTCGGGTTTTTGTGCCCGTCATGCATGCGCTGGCGCATGGACAGCACTTCGGTTTTTAGCTTTTCTGCGTCGCGTGGCAGGGTAAGAACAGTCTGGCGTAGGGACTCGAATTTCTCGCCCACTGTGGCATCCCCGCAAACATAACGCGCACGCGTCAGCGCCTGATGTTCCCAGACCCAGGCGTGCTTGCGTTGGTAGTCTTCGAAGGCCGCTACGCTGCTCACCAACAAACCCGCCGCGCCATCCGGACGCAGGCGCAGGTCGATGTCAAACAACACGCCCGCGCTGGTGGCGGTGGAGAACCAGGTGCTGAGTTTTTGCACCAGGCGGGCGTAGATCGCGCCAGCGTCTGGGGTGTCGTCATCGTACAAAAATACGATGTCCAGATCGGAGGCGTAGCCGAGTTCTTTGCCGCCGAGTTTGCCGTAACCGATGATGGCGAAGCGCGGCGTGTCCAGATGTCGGCTGGGCAAGGTCAGCCAGGCGCGCTTGAGGGTTTCATTCAGCAGCAGGTCGGCCAGTGCGGCCAGGTGGTCGGAGAGTGTTTCCAGCGTGAGCGCACCGGCCACATCCTGCGCCAGCAAGTGCAAGGTGTGGATTTGTTTGAAGCGCCGCAGTTTGTCCATTTGCGCTTCGATATCGTCGTTCGCTTCATCCAGGGACTGCTTTAACTGGCTTGCCAACGCAGGCCAGTCGGGCGTTTCAAACAATTGCCGGGGGTCGATCAATTCATCCAGCAGTTGCGGCTGGCGTGTAACCAGTTGCGCCG
The DNA here is from genome assembly GCA_043740065.1 of Thiobacillaceae bacterium. Classification (GTDB taxonomy): domain Bacteria; phylum Pseudomonadota; class Gammaproteobacteria; order Burkholderiales; family Thiobacillaceae; genus UBA6918. The sequence continues at coordinate 5,185 of JAYUCZ010000218.1, forward strand.
CCCACGGGCTGGCCGAAAATAATCGGGCAAGCTGCCTGAGCGCAGCGGGGTATTCCGCCAGCAACGCCAGATAAGTTTGACGCCGGGCGATGGTTTCGATGAAGTCGGCAAAGCGGGTCAGCGTTTCATCCGGAAAGCTTTGTTGTGCAGCCAGCTCTATCATCGGCGGCATCAGGCTATCGACGCGGATTCTGGCGGATTCTGGCAGTTTGTGATTGGCGATGGCCTGCAACTGGGTGAGCCGCATTGCAACTTCGGTGGGGTTGCGGTAGCCAAGTTCTTCCAGTGTGGATGCCTGCCCGTCCGGGTGCATCCACACGCCGCGCAATGGATGCGACGATTGATCGGCCTGCGGCGCGGCAAAAATCTGTTCGAAGTGTTGCTCGACAATTTTTCTGTGGCGGTTTAAATCCGCCAATAAAGATAACCAGCCGCCTGCGCCCATTGCCTGCGCAATCAATGCCTGGCTGTCGGCATCGTTAGGCAAAGTCTGGGTTTGCGCGTCATCCAGATATTGCAGGCGGTGTTCCAGGTTGCGCAGGTAGCGGTACGCCGCCAGCAACTGCGTGGCGGTTTCCTGCGCAATAAATTTGAGCGCGGCCAGTGTTCTCAACACTTCTTGCGTGGGACGGGCTCTTAACGCAGGCACATGGCCGCCGCGTATCAGTTGAAACACCTGCGCAGCAAATTCAATCTCGCGGATGCCGCCAGGGCCCAGCTTGATATTGTTTTGCCGATCTTTGCGCACCACTTCGGCGCGGATTTGCGCATGTAAATCGCGCAGCGATTGATATGCGCCAAAGTCCAGATATTTACGGTAGATGAAAGGCCGCACGATGGATTCAAGTTCGTTAATTCGCGTACCGGTTAGCGCCCTTGCCTTGATCCAGGCGTAGCGTTCCCACGGACGGCCATGCAGCGTTAAATAATCTTCCAGCATGGCGTAACTCATCGCCAGTGGTCCGGAATCGCCCCATGGGCGCAAGCGTAAATCCACCCTGAACACGTAGCCGTCGGCGGTGTTTTCAGAAATCGCCGCGCTGAGTTTGCGTGCCAGACGGATGAAGAATTCGTGGTGTGAAATGGGCGATGCGCCGCTGGTCTCGCCTTCTTCCGGGTACAGATAAATCAGATCAATATCCGACGACACATTTAGCTCGCGCCCGCCCAGCTTGCCCATGCCGATCACCGCCAGTTGCATCGGGCTGCCATCCGGGTTTGTCGGCTGGCCGTGCTTCGCTGCGAGTTCGCGGGTGTAAAAATCCTGCGCCGTCTGAACGGCGGTTTCGGCAAGGTTTGAAAACGCGCCAGTGACCTCCTCCAGCGTGGCAAGCCCGGCTAAATCTCGCGCCACCGTCACCACCCACGCCTGATCTTTCAATTGACGTAAGCGGGTTTTGAGCGCGGCTTCGTCGGCAATCGGTTCGGCCAGCCAAGCCTGCATTTCATCGCGGGTGTAGGGCTGGTCAAGGTGGCGCTCCAGATCGCGCAGCGCAGGGCGGGCGTTCAGCAGCCGTGCGCCGTGACGGGAAAGTTGAGTAAGCCGGTTGAGGGGCGCTTCCTGTAGAGTCATGGGCTGATTAGAATTGGTGTGAATATTTTCAATAATCACTATAACCTCAATTCCGCCAAGGCAATTTTCCACCAAGGAGTTTTCCAGATGTCCACCATCACTTCCGTATTGCACGAGAATCGCGTTTTCCCGCCTTCCGCTGATTTTGTCGCGCATGCCAACGTGTCGGGCATGGCGGGTTACAACGCTTTGATGGATGAAGCGAAATCCGATTACGCGGGATTCTGGGCGAGGTTGGCACGGGAAAACATTATTTGGCACAAGCCGTTCACAAGGGTGCTGGACGAATCGAACGCACCGTTTTACCAATGGTTTGCCGATGGCGAGTTGAATGTTTCTTATAACTGTCTGGATAAAAATATTCTGGCGGGCAAGGGCGAAAAAACTGCGCTGGTGTTTGAGGCGGACGATGGCACGGTGACAACCGCCACTTATAACGATCTGCTGCGCCGCGTGTCGCGGTTTGCCAATGCACTGAAATCGCTGGGCGTAGCCAAGGGCGACCGCGTGATTATCTACATGCCGATGAGTATTGAGGCAGTGGTGTCGATGCAGGCGTGCGCCCGTATCGGCGCGATTCATTCGGTGGTGTTCGGCGGGTTTTCGGCCAAGTCGCTGAACGAGCGCATTGTCGATGCCGGTGCGAAAGTGGTGGTAACCGCCGATGAATCCATGCGTGGCGGCAAAGCCGTGCCGTTGAAAGCGGCGGTGGATGAGGCGATTGCCATCGGCGGCTGCGAGTCGCTAAAAAATGTTGTGGTCTATCGGCGCTCTGGCGGTGCAATCAACATGGCGGCTGGCCGTGATGTGTGGTGGCGCGAGGCCACAGAAAATCAGCCGGAACTCTGCGATCCGGTGTGGGTTAGCGCCGAGCATCCGCTGTTTATTTTGTACACCTCCGGCTCGACCGGCAAACCTAAGGGCGTGCAGCACTCCACTGGGGGTTATTTGTTAGGCGCGGTGCTGTCGATGCAATGGGTGTTTGATGCCAAACCCGATACTGATGTGTTTTGGTGTACGGCGGACGTGGGCTGGATTACCGGCCACACTTATGTGGCCTACGGGCCGTTGGCGCTGGGCATGACCGAAGTGATTTTCGAGGGCGTGCCGACCTATCCGCACGCCGGACGTTTCTGGGAAATGATCGAGAAACACAAGGTCACGACTTTTTATACCGC
>JAYUCZ010000219.1:0-3352 GCA_043740065.1 Thiobacillaceae bacterium
CCCAAGATCGACCGCATTGCCTGCCCGTGGCTGGTGGCGCGGTTTATCGACCGGGACGCAGAATTTTTGTACGTGCCTGCGGGCGACGTGCTGAAAGTCGCTGAGGAAACCGGCGCGATTCCTTACGACATTCCCGGTGTGCAGTATGGCCATGAAGGCGAGTTGTGCAGCTTCGATGCGTTTTTAAAACTGCATGGCCTGACGGATGCGGCGTTGCATGAATTGGCGGTCATCGTGCGCGGCGCGGATACCGGGCGACCGGATTTAGCCCCGCAATGCCCCGGTCTGTTGGCGCAGTCGCTGGGTTTGTCTGCACTGTATGCAGACGACCACGAAATGCTCAAGCACGGCATGGTCATGTACGACGCGTATTACGCCTGGTTGAAAAATGCCCGGGGCGAAACGCACAATTGGCCGCCCGCGAATTTATAGCGCCCGCGACTTTATAGCGTTACAGGCGCTATAAAGTCGCGGGCGCTATCCGAACCATCACTTTCGGGGTTTTCGCCATGGTTTCCAGCGAGGTATCAAAATGAATTTGACCCGGATTATCGGACGGCATGGCGGCTAGGGTTTCCAGCAGTTCGGTTTGCTCCAGAACGCGGCGTGTGCCATCGGCCAGGTGCAGGTAAGCTGCCCAAGGTACAAACTGGGTGAGCGGAAAGCGCGTGTGGTCGGTGGGTGAAATATCCAGATTGATGCCCGATACAAACAGCATGTTTTTGTTTTTCAGTGCCGGGTGTTGCGACAGGCTGCGATAGGTGCGGTCGAATTCGGCTTGGGTGTTGACGCAAGCCGCAGTCAGCATGGGATGCGGTGAGGTGACGACCCACGGCATGGGAGCCATCAGGTTGCGTTCGAGCTGGTCTTGCAGCGGATCGCGGTTTGCGAACGTGCGCTTGAAATAAAAATCTTCAGGCGCAAGCCCGGCACCTATTCCCGTGCTGTCGCTATCCGGCCACGCTGCTTCGCCCAGGCGTTCGACCAGTGCGGCGGCGGCGGGCAGTGCGTAGGCGGTGCTGCGCGTGTGCAGGGTGTGAAATTTGCCTTGGGCATCGTGCTGCACCAGCCGTTCCAGATTGAGGAACAGCCCTTGCTGGCGTTCAATATCCAGCAGCAGATTATCGACCAGTACCACGGGCTTGCCGTTAAAGCGCGTTAAGCGAATGTTCTCGCACGTATACAAATATTCGTTGCGATACCACTCGATAATATGGCCGATTTTCCCGCAGTCGCAACTAGTGTGGTCGTGCTCGGTATGCAGGCGGCGGTATTCGCCGAACTTGCCGGACTCCGGGTCGTAGCCGACATGACTGGATTGCAGAATCATCAAATCACGACCGTGATCGGCGTGCGGGCCGTGGCGATCCACCGACACAATGCCGCCGACGCGGCCATGGTTAAACGGGAACACGCCAAAATGCTTGGCCAAAAGAATGATCGGCACGCCCTGACTTTCGTCCGAACAAAACGCGCGCGACGGCATGATCTTGCCGGGGACAAATCCCAGCTTGAGACACCAGTTGTAAAGCTTGGGGATGAAGGTGCTGTAACACAGCACCCGGTCTTCGATGCGAAAGGCCTTAATGGCGCTGGCGATGCCGGAAGGGTTGGAAAACATGGGTTGCGCCAAAAAAGGTGATTAAAATTTGCTGATATAATAGCAAATTATCTTCTGTAAACCATCGGCCTGACAGGGTTTTTGACTGTTTCTTGACTGCATTTTCGCCGAATTAATTCGCCCGACAATTATGACCCCTCAACTCGCACGCTATTCACGCTTCCTGCCTTTCCTGAAATGGTTTCCGCTCACCCTCGATGCGGTAAAAATCAATTTTCTGGCGGGCTTGACTGTCGCGCTGATACTGATTCCGCAGTCGATGGCCTATGCGCAGCTGGCAGGTTTGCCCGCTTACTATGGCTTGTATGCCGCGTTTTTGCCGGTAATGATCGGCGCGATGTGGGGCTCGTCCAACCAGTTGGCGACCGGCCCGGTAGCGGTGGTGTCGCTGTTGACGGCATCGGCGTTAGCGACGCTGGCAGCGCCCGGCAGCGAGCATTTCATCGCGCTGGCGATCATGCTGACCTTGCTGGTGGGGCTGATTCAGTTGGTGCTGGGCGTGTTCAAACTCGGTGTCATCGTCAACTTTCTGTCGCATCCGGTCATCGTTGGTTTTACCAACGCGGCGGCGATCATCATCAGCCTGTCGCAATTGTCGAAGGTTCTCGGCGTGTCGATGCCGCGTACCGAATCCTTTATCAACGATATTGTTGGTGTGTTCAAACAGGTGGGTGATACGCACTGGCCGACGCTGGCTATGGGCGTGGGTGCGATGGCATTGATGTGGGGGCTGAAAAAATATGCGCCCAAGCTGCCCGGCGTGCTGATTGTGGTGGTGCTGACCACAGTGATTGCCTGGGCGATCGGGTTTGAGAAAAATTCCAGCGGCGACGTGGCTAAAGTGGCTGATCCGGAATTGCGTGCGCAGGTTGAAAAAGTAATTGCAGTCGTGACGGAAGTGGATCGTCTGAATGCGGATATCGCGGCCAAAAACGATGCGCTGAGTGCGTCGATAAAATCCGGCGGGCATGCAAGCGTAGATGCGGTGAAGCTGGATGCCGACGTGGCGCTGGCACGGCTGGCGCTGAAAGATGCCGAAGAAATTTCCAGCAAGCTGCGCAAGGCCATGCGGCACACGCCGGTAATACGTCAGATGGACGAGGCGGGCAACACCGTGGCGGTGTTTGCCGCCGGCAAGGCACCTGCCGCCGACAAAATCAGCGGCAAGCTGGATGAGACGGTTTATCGCATCCGCAAAGTCACTCCCAAAGGCGAGTTCAAACTGGTCGGTGGCGGCGAAGTGGTCGGCAGCGTGCCGGAAGGTTTGCCGCCGTTCTCGGTGCCCGCGTTCGACATGGACAAGCTCGGTGCGCTGCTGTCTGCCGCGTTGGTAATTTCATTGGTGGGCTTTATGGAAGCGATTTCCATTGCCAAGGCGGTGGCTGCCAAAACCCGTCAGCGCCTTGACCCCAACCAGGAACTGGTCGGCCAGGGATTGGCCAATATTGTCGGCAGCTTTTCGCAGGCTTATCCGTCGTCGGGGTCATTTTCGCGCACGGCGGTCAACGCCAACATGGGCGCGACTTCCGGTTTGTCATCGGTGTTTACCGCGCTGGTGGTGATGGTCACGTTGCTATTCCTGACGCCGTTGCTCTATCACCTGCCGCAGGCGGTGCTGGCGGCGATCATCATTATGGCGGTGGGCGGTTTGGTGAATATTGAGGCGGTCAAGCACGCCTTTGCGGCGCACAAGCACGACGGCATTGCCGCGATTGTGACCTTTGTCGCCAC
>JAYUCZ010000220.1:0-3345 GCA_043740065.1 Thiobacillaceae bacterium
GGCTTCATCGGGCCGGTCATCCAGGTGCTGAACAGGTCTTTCTGATCCATGTCGATGTATTTGGCAAACTTGCGGATCGGGGGAACCGACTGAAACTCGTCGAAGTATTCGCGGGCTTTCAGAATCATGTTCCACTTTTCATCGCTCAGCTCGTAGCTGTCGGCTTCGGCCATGGCACGGGCAACATCTTCCGACCACTCGCCCATATCCTGTAAATAACCATCACCATCGCGTGCGGGTAAATCCATTTTGTGACCTCTTTATAAAATAGCGGGATAAATTGTATGAATGCCATTAGAGAATACTTGACTAGATAAGTCAACTATCCATTTGGGTAGGCAGCGCTATTTCAGTAGGCGTTTCCGCGTTAGTCCCAGCGCCAGCCAGAAGCCAACGCTGCCCCAGGCCAGCAGGGCAAAGACATGCAGCAGCCAGTTGGCCGGCACTTCGCCGCGCACCAGCGGGCGGGCAATGTCGATGGCGTGGGTCAGTGGCAGCCAGGCGGACACGGCTTGCAGTACATCGGGCAATTGACTAACCGGGTAGAACACGCCGCATAGCAGCACCATGGGGGTGATGACGAGGGTGAAGTAATAGAGGAAAAAATCGTAGTTGGGCGAAACTGAAGTCATCACCAGTCCCATGCCTGAAAAGCACAGCCCGGTGAGGAAGGCCAAGGGGAGTATCCATAGCGTCAGCAACCAGTTTGCCTGCAAGCCCAGCGCCCAGATGACGACCAGAATGGCCGCGCCGGACAGCACGCTTTTGCTGGCCGCCCACAGCCATTCGCCGAGTAATACGTCGTCGAGTTCCAGCGGCGTGTTGAGGATGGCCTCCCAGGTTTTTTGCACATGCATACGCGAAAAACCGGAATACAGCGTTTCAAACGTGGCGCTGTTCATGGTGGAGTAGGCCACCGTGCCTGCGGCCAGAAAAGTCAGGTAGGGCATGCCGCCGACATCGGGCAGCAGGCTGCCCAAGCCAAAGCCCAAGCCCAGCATGTACATCATGGGGTCGGCCAGGTTGCCCAGTACGGAAGGGATGGCGAGTTTTTTCCAGACCAGGAAATTTCGTCGCCAGACCGGGATGAAGCGCAGCGAGAAGCGGGGCAGGGGGAAAAGTCGTTGCGTAAACATCAGTCGCGCAGCTCCCGTCCGGTCAGTTTTAAAAACACGTCTTCCAGATTGGCCGGGCGATGCAGGTAGCGCAAGTGCGGCTGGTTTTTTAGCGCATCCAGCGCCGCGCCGGGCTTACGGGTGTAGCAGAACAGGGTTTCGCCGACTTGCTCATGGCGGTCGCATAGTTGAGCGGCGTGCGTGTGTCCCCAGCTTGCGGCTTCTTCGCCATAAATTTCCAGCACGTCAGGCTCTATCAGGGTGGCAATCAATTCACGCGGACTGCCGGTGGCGATGCGTTTGCCGTGGTCGATGATGGTTAGCGCATCACACAGCCGTTCGGCTTCGTCCATGAAATGCGTGGTGAGCAAAATGGTTTTGCCTTGCGATAACAGTTTGCGCAAGCCCTGCCAGATGACGTGTCGCGCTTGCGGGTCGAGGCCGGTGGTGGGTTCGTCAAGAAAAATTACGTCGGGGTTGTTGACCAGTGCGCGCACCAACGTCAGCCGTCGCTTCATGCCGCCGGACAGGGTTTGTATCTTGGCATCGGCGCGGCTGGATAAGCCGGCAAACTCCAGCAGGCCGGGAATACGCGTGCGGATTTCGGCATCGTTCAAACCGAAGTAGCGGCCATAGGCCAGCAGGTTTTCGGCCACGCTGAAGTCGGGGTCGAGGTTATCCATTTGCGGCACGACACCGATTTTTTGCCGGGCTAGTCTGGCCAGCAAAGGTACTGCAAAATCCAGCACGCGAATCTCGCCGCTGTCGGGCGCGGTCAGCCCCAGCAGCATTTTTAGCGTGGTGGTTTTGCCTGCGCCGTTGGGCCCTAACAGGCCGTGGCAGGTGCCGGGTTGCAATTGCAGGTCAAGGCCATCGACCACCACGCGGTCAGCGTAGGTTTTGCGCAAATTGCGGGCGCTTACCACGGGCATAAGTCGCTTACCGTTTGTTTGAGTTCGGCCAGTTTGCCGTGGAAAAAATGCCCGCTGTCGTGAATGGTCGTGAGCGGTACGCCGTGCTGGTTTGCCCAGGCCAGCGCCGCAAGATACGGCACCACTTCGTCGGCATCGCCGTGGATTATTTTGGTGTTGGGCATAGGCGCGTCAAACGCATATAAATTGACCGCCGGTGCAATCAGTAACACGCATTCAGCCGTTATCCGTTTGGCAAGCTGGTGCTGCACGTAGCCGCCAAACGAAAACCCCGCCAGTCGCCAGGGCAAATCGGGATAATTGCCGCTGACAAACGCCATGATCGCCAGCAGGTCATCGACTTCGCCCCTGCCGTGATCGTATTCACCCTCGCTCATGCCCACCCCGCGAAAGTTGGGGCGCACTGCCACATAGCCGTGATCAGTGGCCGCCCGCGCCAGCGTATGCACCACCTTGTTATCCAGGCTACCGCCTTGTAGCGGATGCGGATGGGCGATGAGCATCAGCCCCTTGCGCGGCTCGATGGGGTCGTCGATCACCACTTCCATGCGTCCGCCCGGCGTGGCGATGCGCAATTTGTGGCGCTGCTTGTTGGGCATGGGCGCGGCGCTTTCGCCAGCCATGCTTGCGGCCGGATTGTCCAATTTTGCAGCGCTCAAATTTTCAGCCTTTCGACCGTGCGGCCATGCTGCAAGTGTTCGTGCAAAATTTCATCCACATCTTCTTCATCCACATAGGTGTACCAGATGCCTTCCGGGTAAACGACCAACACCGGCCCCTGGTCGCAGCGATCCATGCAGCCCGCCGAGTTGATGCGGCATTTTCCTTCGCCGTTGAGATTGAGTTTCTTGATTTTTTTCTTCAGGTAATCGCGCATCGCCTGGCCGCCCGAAGCGCCGCAGCATTTAGCGCCGTCGTCGCGTTCGTTGGTGCAGAAAAAAACGTGATGCTTGAAATAGGGTTTGTTGGCAGTGGTCATAATTCAGTGTATTTGGCGGCGTGACCACGGGCTTGTTCCACCGGGTATTTGCGCGCATTGATGTCGATTTTGTCAGCGGCGGCTTTGAGTAAATCAATGCCCAGCATATCCGCCAACCGCGTCAGGTAAATCAGCACATCGGCGATTTCCTGGCGCACCTGTTCGTGGCGTTCCGCATCCAAGTGCTTGCTTTGTTCCGGCGTAAGCCACTGAAACGGCTCAACCAGTTCTGCCGCTTCCACAATTAACGCCATCGCCAGATTCTTGGGCGTGTGGAAGTTTTCCCACTGGCGGGCAAAGGCAAACTCGCGAATGCGCA
>JAYUCZ010000221.1:0-7910 GCA_043740065.1 Thiobacillaceae bacterium
CGAGTGCCGTGTGGCTGGCCACACAAGCGAGGAACAACGACGCAATGCGCCCGTCAGTGCATCCAAAAATGGGATATTGGTTGTTTCCGCATCCCTAAGTCTGAATAGCAATCTGACCTGCCCGCAATGTGGCGTGGTAACGGCATGTGTGATGCCGGAAGACCGTTGCGAGTTTTATTGGGAATGTCCGGCCTGCGGCGCGTTACTAAAGCCAAAATCCGGAGATTGTTGTGTGTTTTGTAGTTATGGGGATGTGCCTTGCCCCCCGATTCAAGCGCAAGGAAATAGGAGAAAATCATGCGAATGTTAATGACGGTTTTTGCTTTGTTGGGGGTATTTAGCTTATCCGCTTGCAACACAATGGAAGGCTTTGGCCAGGATGTGAAAAAAGCCGGGGAATCCATCGAGAAAGCTGGCAGCAAGGCTGGCAACTAATCAATATGCAGGCTTTTACGACACTTGATGGACTGGTCGCGCCGCTGGATCGCGCCAATGTGGACACCGACGCGATCATCCCCAAGCAGTTTCTCAAGTCGATCAAGCGGTCGGGCTTTGGCCCCAACCTGTTTGATGAATGGCGCTATCTGGATGCGGGCGAGCCGGGCAGGCCAAATATTGGCCGTCCGCTCAACGCGGATTTTGTGCTGAACCAGCCGCGTTATCAGGGGGTGTCCATCCTGCTGGCGCGGGAGAATTTCGGTTGCGGTTCGAGCCGTGAGCACGCGCCGTGGGCGCTGGAAGATTACGGCTTTCGCGCCATTATCGCGCCCAGCTTTGCCGATATTTTCTTCAACAACTGTTTCCAGAACGGCATCCTGCCCATCGTGCTGGATGCGGCGATTGTGGAACGATTGTTCAAGGGCTGCGAAGCCAATGCAGGCTATGCGCTGACGGTGGATCTGGCCAAACAGACCGTGACCACGCCCAGCGGTGAAGTGCTGGCCTTTGATGTGGATGCTGGCCGCAAACACCGGCTGTTGAACGGTCTGGATGATATTGGCCTGACGCTGTTGCAAAGCGACAAGATCAAGGCGTATGAAGCGCGGCGCAAAGTCGAAGCGCCGTGGTTGTTTGCTTAAACTTAACCACAAAGGACACAAAGGACACAAAGTTATTTCGATGTCCTTCGTGTCCTTTGTGTCCTTCGTGGTGAAAAGATCTTTATGAAAATTGCAGTGCTGCCCGGTGATGGCATCGGCCCGGAAATTGTCGCGCAGGCGGTCAAGGTACTCAACGTCCTTGCGTCCGACGGCGCAAAGATCGAAATGGAAACCGCGCCGATCGGCGGCGCAGGCTACGACGCAGCGGGTGATCCGCTGCCAGAAGCGACGCTCAAACTGGCACGCGAAGCCGATGCGGTTTTGCTTGGTGCAGTCGGTGGTCCGCAGTATGACGCGCTGGATCGACCGCTGCGTCCGGAGCGCGGCCTGTTGCGTATTCGCAAAGAGTTGAATCTGTTTGCCAACCTGCGCCCGGCGTTGCTCTACCCAGAACTGGCAGAGGCTTCATCGTTGAAACCGGATGTGGTGTCGGGTCTAGACTTGATGATTGTGCGCGAGCTGACTGGCGATGTGTATTTCGGTCAGCCGCGTGGCATTGAAATCCGCAATGGTGAAAGAGTCGGCTTCAACACCATGCTGTATTCAGAATCCGAAGTGCGCCGCGTGGCGCATGTCGCATTCAACATCGCCATGAAGCGCGGCAAGAAACTTTGCTCGGTGGAAAAAGCCAACGTGCTGGAATGCTCCGAGCTATGGAAAGAAGTGATGATCGAGGTGTCGCGTGACTACCCTGAAGTTGCGCTCTCGCACATGTATGTGGACAACGCTGCCATGCAGTTAATCCGCGCACCAAAACAATTTGACACCATAGTGACCGGCAATATTTTTGGCGATATTTTGTCCGATGCCGCGTCGATGTTGTCCGGCTCCATCGGCATGTTGCCGTCGGCTTCGCTGGATGAACACAACAAGGGCATGTACGAGCCGATTCACGGTTCTGCGCCGGATATTGCGGAAAAAAATCTGGCTAATCCGCTGGCTACGATATTGTCGGTGGCGATGATGTACCGTTACACCTTTGCCGATCTGGCCACCGCCGACCGCATTGAAAACGCGGTGAAACGGGTGATTTCCCAAGGTTATAGAACGGGCGATATCTGGACCGAAGGCACGCAGAAAATTTCGTGCAGCGAGATGGGCGATGCGGTGGTGAAGGCTTTGTAAGCAAGCGAACCGCAGAGACGCAGAGAGCGCGGAGGAATGGGTTTCTCCGCGTCCTCCGCGTCTCTGCGGTAAAAAGATTTTGATTTGAGGATGGCTACAAAAATGATGAAAGTAGGCTTGATTGGCTGGCGCGGCATGGTGGGTTCGGTGCTGATGGGACGGATGCGGGAAGAGCAGGATTTCGACCTGATTGATCCGGTCTTCTTCACCACTTCCAATGTCGGCAGCAAAGCGCCGGACATCGGCAAGGACGTGCCCGCGCTGAAAGATGCGATGTCGATTGCCGACTTGAAGCAATGCGATGTCATCATCACCGCGCAGGGCGGCGATTACACCAAAGAGGTGTATCCCAAACTGCGTGCCGCAGGCTGGAACGGCTACTGGATCGACGCGGCTTCCACGCTGCGCATGAAGGACGAGGCCATCATCATCCTCGACCCGGTTAACGGCCAAGTGATCCGCGACGGCATTGCCAGCGGCACCAAAACCTACGTTGGCGGTAATTGCACGGTGTCCTTGATGCTGATGGCGATGGGCGGTTTGTTCGATGCCGGGCTGGTAGAATGGGTGTCGCCGATGACGTATCAGGCAGCCTCCGGCGCGGGCGCACGCAACATGCGCGAGCTGATTCAGCAGATGGGCGCGATCAATGCCGAAGTGCAGCATTTACTTGACGACCCCGCCTCGGCAATTCTCGAAATCGACAAAAAAGTCGCTGACTTCATTCGGTCTGACCGTTATCCGACCGATGCCTGGCCGGTGGCGCTGGCGGGCAATTTAATTCCGTGGATCGATGTCGCGCTGGAATCCGGCCAGTCCAAAGAAGAATGGAAAGCCCAGGTCGAAGCCAACAAGATCATGGGTAGAAGCGCGAATCAAATCCCTATCGACGGCCTGTGCGTACGCGTGGGCGCGATGCGCTGCCACTCGCAGGCGTTGACCATCAAGATGACCCGCGACGTGCCGCTGGACGAAATTCACGGCTTGATTGCCGCGCACAACGATTGGGTCAAAGTCGTGCCCAACGACCGCGAAATCACCATGCGCGAACTGACCCCCGCCGCCGTCACCGGCACGCTGACCGTGCCGATAGGCCGGATGCGCAAGCTCAATATGGGGCCGCAGTATCTGACCGCTTTTACCGTAGGCGACCAACTATTGTGGGGCGCGGCCGAACCGCTGCGCCGGATGTTGCGGATTTTGCTTGAAAGCAAGGTTTGATGTTGAGGGGCGTAATGTTCTGTTCCTAAAGTATTACGCCAGTCGTGCCGTCATATAAGCCGACAAGTCTCGACGCGCGTCGGGAACAAATGAAACTCCAAGGAGCAAGAATGAATTCGCACCGCTTTCCCTTACGCATGCTGACCAGTGCTGTGATGCTGGCATTGCCAATCTGGGCACATGCTGCGGGGCTTGGCAAGTTGACTGTTAATTCCGCGCTGGGTCAGCCGTTTTCAGCAGAAATCGAATTGCTGGCCGAGAAGAGCGAATTCGATAGCCTCAAGGCCAATTTGGCATCCGGGCAGGCGTTCAAGGACGCGCAAATTGAGTATGCTGCGGTACTGTCCAACCTTCAGTTTTCCATCGAAAAGCGCCCGGATGGCCGTCCTGTGCTGAAAGTCACGTCCAGCAAGGCAGTTCATGATCCTTTCCTGGACATGCTGATCGAATTGAACTGGGCATCCGGCAGGTTGCTGCGCGAGTACACGGTGTTGCTGGATCCCCCCGGCATGGCTGTGCCGCAAACCGTGTCGCCGGTCGCGATCAGCGCACCCGTAGTCAAGCCGGTTCAAGCGCCCGTTCAAGCAGTAGCGACCCCTGCGGCAAAGGCCGCAGTCAAGCCTGCAACGACAACAAAAACTGCACCTGCCAAACCCGCGCCGGTGGCAAAACCTGCCCCCACACCAGAACCTGCTCCGCAGCCAGAACCTGCTCCGCAGCCAGAACCCGCCCCGCAGCCAGAACCCGCCCCGCAACCAGAACCCGCCCCGCAACCAGAGCCGCAAAGGGCGGCTTCCGAGGAACTTTATTCTTTGGCTCAGGAAGCCAGTCCGCCACCTGCCCAGACACAGGAGACGGCTCCGCCAGTCGCGCAGGTGGACAAGTTTGTTCGTGTCAAGCGCGGGGACACGCTAGCCGCCATTGCCAATAATCTGCGCCCAGCCGAGGTTAGTCTGGAAGAGGCACTGGTAGGCTTGTTTCGCGAGAACCCCCAGGCTTTTGACGGGAAAAATATCAATCGCCTGAAGACGGGCGTAACGTTAAAAATCCCTTCCGAAAAGACCTTGGAGGGTATCGATGCCAAGTCGGCCAACCGTGAGGTGCGTTTGCAGGCTGCTGACTGGCAAGCCTACCGCGCCAAGCTGGCAGAACGTGTGGCAGCCGAACCGGCATCTGTAACGGAAAAAACCTCTGAGAAACCGGTTTCGGCAGGCAAGATCACTTCAAAGGTAGAAGATAAGGCTCAACCCAAAGCCGACTCCAAGGATGTGTTGAAGTTGTCGCGTAATGTGCCCACTCCCGCTGCAACTGTCAGCAGTACCTCGGTTAAACAGGCAGACAAGGTAGTCCAAGACAAGGCAGCGCAGGAGAAAACCGCTGCTGCAACCAGGCTGGCCGCAGACAAGGCCGCAGCAGACAAGGCCATTGCCGAGCAAGAAGAACGTACAGCGCTTGAGAAGGCAGATCAGGAAGCCGCAACGCGTGCGGCGATGCTGGAAAAGCAGATTGCCGACATGCAAAAACTGGCGCAGATGAAGGATGCTGAACCTGCGGCCGCTGCGCCTGCGGCCAATGGTGCGCAAACTTCGCCACTGCCGGTTGTGCCAAAAATCGCAGTCAATCCGCCGCTCGAGCAGGCACAGGCAAGCTGGGTAGACAGCCTGACGGCAAACCCGCTTTACTGGCTGGGCGGTCTCGCCGCTGCTCTGTTGGGCGGTGTGTTGTGGTGGATGATGGCAGGTGGCCGTCGCCGCAAGAGCGTGGTAGCCAACTTTGACGATAGTTTGTTGGCTGGTGGCGAACTAAGCCCCAGCAACATTGCGGCGACTGCTTCTGGCGGCACAATCAATACTGGCGACACTTCCTTTCTGACGGATTTCAGCCAGGCTGGGCTGGCGACGGTGGATACGCATGATGTGGATCCGATTGCCGAGGCGGATGTCTATATGGCCTACGGACGCGATGCGCAGGCGGAGGAAATCCTCCGTGAGGCGTTGGCAAAATCCCCGGATCGGCATGAAATTCGTCTCAAATTGCTGGAAATCCATGCAGCTCGCAAGAATGTCACCGCATTTGAATCGGTGGCCGGTGAGCTTTATGCTGCCCTTGGCGGGCAAACTGGCTCGATTTGGGATAAAGCCGCAGAACTGGGGCGTTCCATTGATCCGACCAACGCGCTATACGGTGGGAAGCCGAACGCCGTTGTGGCTCAACCTGCCGTGGTGACACCGTTCGTGGCAGTCAAAAACGAGATGATCGAGCCGGAACGTCTGGAAAATGCGGGTGCTGTGCTGGATTTCAATCTCGACCTTTCCGCGATTAGACCCGACAAGCCGGAAAATGTACCTGTCCTGCAGCCGGAAGAACTCGTGACAATTGGCCACTCGCTGGACTTTGACCTGTCAGGGCTGGATATCAAAGTCCCGGATAATGCACCGGCAAATACGCCTGCCCCGATGAGCGCGGGCAGCATGGACTTTTCCGGGCTGGATCTGAACCTGGAAGACATGGGCGATGACGACGATATAGACGAAGTGGCGACCAAACTGGATCTTGCCCGCGCCTATCTGGAAATGGGCGACAAGGAGGGTGCGCGAGAAATTCTCCAGGAAGTCTTAAGCGAAGGCAGTGACAGCCAGAAAACCGATGCGCGCAGCATCATGGGCGGGCTGTAATTGCCAAGTTACCGTTAAGCCGCCATAGTTCGTAGGATTATGGCGACGCAAACACCAAGCCGCCGGGAATTTCACCCGGCGGTTTCCATTTTCAGTTGGCTGATTTTTGCCATCGCGGTGGAATATGCCTCCCCGGCACGCCTGCAATGGCTGGTTGTGGCGGCAATGCTGCTGCTGGCCAGTCGTGAAGTGTGGAGCCGTTTTGCCAGGCTGGTGTGGAAAGCGCGTTGGTTATGGCTGGCCATGCTGATCCTGTACGGCTGGACTGTCCCTGGTATTTTGCTGTGGCCTTCGGAATGGAGTCCAACGCGTGCCGGTCTGGAGGCGGGCATACTGAGAATGGAACGCCTGATCTTGCTGCTGGCTGCGCTGGCAAGACTCATGTCAGCACTGACCCCGCCGCAAATTGCGGCAGGTATCTATCTGCTGTCTGCACCTCTGGCGTGGCTGGGTCTGGACAGGCGAGCACTAGCGGTGCGTCTGGCGTTGACCCTGGAACTGGTAGAGAAAATGCCCAAACCGGCAAACTGGCTGGACAAGCTGAAGTTGCCGCCGCCCCTCTTGGAAAAACCCGCCGAAATGCACTTGAGTATTCCGCGTGTGACGGCTTGGGATATCGGTGTTTTACTGTCAGCGCTGGCGCTGCTGGGGGTGGCCGCCGTATGAAAATCGCGCCATGAGAATTGCGCCATGAGAATTGCGCCATGAGAATTGCCATAGCTCTTGAATATGACGGGCGCGGATTTTGCGGTTGGCAGTCGCAGCTATCCGGCTGCGGCGTGCAGGACGCGCTGCAAAAAGCCTTGTCCGAAATTGCCGCGCAACCCATTGCAGTGACTGCCGCAGGCCGTACCGATACCGGCGTTCATGCCAGCTACCAGGTCGCGCATTTTGATGTGCAGGTTGAGCGCCCCATCACCGCCTGGGTGCGCGGTGTAAACAGTTGTTTGCCAGATGGCATGGCAGTCAC
Organism: Thiobacillaceae bacterium; assembly: GCA_043740065.1. Taxonomy (GTDB): domain Bacteria; phylum Pseudomonadota; class Gammaproteobacteria; order Burkholderiales; family Thiobacillaceae; genus UBA6918. The sequence goes on from JAYUCZ010000221.1 coordinate 7,092, forward strand.
CTGGGCAAAACAAATGCCAGATGACTTTCACGCCCGCTTTGCGGTGGAAGAACGCGGCTACCGTTATGTGCTGCTGAACCACGCCACGCGGCCCGGCTTGATGGGCGGCAAGGTGGGCTGGGTTCACCGAGCATTGGACGAAGCGCAAATGCAGGCAGCGGCGGTGCGACTGCTCGGGCAGCATGATTTTTCCACTTTTCGCGCTGCCGAGTGTCAGGCCAAATCGCCGGTCAAACATGTTCGCCATGCACAGCTTGCCCGCTATGGCGATTATCTGATTCTGGATATTCGTGCCGATGGATTTTTGCATCACATGGTGCGCAATATCGTCGGCTGTCTGGTGCAGGTGGGCAGCGGTAAAGCCCGGCCCGAATGGATAACCGAATTGCTGGCGCTAAAAGACCGCCACCGCGCCGCCCCCACCTTCATGGCGGATGGGCTGTACCTGTCCAGCATCCGGTATCCTTCACGTTTTGAATTGCCAGGCAACGGAAGAAACCCATGGCCGTGCGCGTAAAAATCTGCGGCATTACCCGGATGGAAGACCTGCACGCCGCCTGCAATGCGGGCGCGGATGCGCTGGGGTTTGTGTTTTACGCCAAAAGCCCGCGCAATCTGGAGATTGCGCAAGCGGCGGCGCTGGTGCAGGCCATGCCGCCGTTTGTACAGTCGGTCGGCTTGTTCGTTAATGCCGATCCCGCGTTTGTGCGTCAGGTGCTTGATGCCGTGCCGCTCGACCTGCTGCAATTCCACGGCGACGAAACGCCCGAATACTGCAATCAATTCAACCGCCCTTATCTCAAGGCCGTGCGGGTCAGG
>JAYUCZ010000222.1:0-3342 GCA_043740065.1 Thiobacillaceae bacterium
TTGTACACCTCGCGCAATTCCGGCGAGTCCATCACGCTGTGCAGGTGCGACACCTGCCCCCAGGCGCGGGAGAGCTTTTCGTTGGCATCTTCCATCGGCATGACAAAATTTGCCCAGTTGGGTTCAGCGCTGTCGGCCATGGTTAGATCGACCGCGCTGCGGCAAGCGGCCAGCAATTCATCCACCGCAGGGGTAACGTGATCGGGGCGGATGTCGGTAAAACGGGGCAGACCGGAGAAGTCGAGGAGGGGGTTCATGGGATTCCTGAGAAACAATTACAAAGAGGACGGGAGGACAGGAGGAAACCGGATGGCGAACCCTTTTGTCCTCTTGTCCTCTTTGTGAAAAAAGGTTTTGCTTGCAGCGATTATAATTTAGCCAGCCTTGCCATTTTCAACCTTTCTTCCAACATGGATTCTGCAATCATCGCTTTTAACGGCTTCCATCCCCAGCTTGCCTCTGGCGCGTGGGTACACCCGCGTGGCACCGTCATTGGCGAAGTGGTGCTGGGCGAGAATGCCTCGGTGTGGCCGGGCGCGGTGCTGCGCGGCGACGTCAACCACATCTACGTCGGCGCGGGCAGCAACATCCAGGACAACTCGGTGCTGCATGTGTCGCACAAAACCGCCGCCGATCCGCTTGGCGGCCCGCTCGTCGTCGGCGAGCGCGTCACGGTTGGCCACGGCGTCATCCTGCATGGCTGCACCATTGAAGACGAATGCCTGATCGGCATGGGCAGCATCATTCTCGATAAAGCGCTTATCCAGAAAAACGTGCTGCTGGGCGCGGGTTCGCTGGTGCCCGAAGGCAAGGTGCTGGAGTCCGGCTATCTCTACCTTGGCCGTCCCGCCAAACTGGTTCGGGCACTCACTGCCGAAGAACTGGCTTATTTCAATTACTCTGCCGAGCATTACATCAAGTTGATGCGATCTTATTTATGACTAAAACCAAATTCATTCTCGCGGGTTTGTTTTCTTTCTTTATCGGCGGCGCGTTGATCTACACACTGATCGAAAAACCCGCTGCGCCTGCCGTGGTGTTTTCCACGCTCACGGGTGAAAAAATCAGCCTCGACAAGTTGCGCGGCAAGGTGGTGTTGGTTAATTTCTGGGCCACCTCCTGCCCCGGCTGCATCAAGGAAATGCCCGGCATGATCGAGACTTACCAGCAATACAAAAGCAAAGGTTTTGAAATCATCGCCGTCGCCATGCCTTACGACCGCCCTGACTATGTGCTGAAATTTACCCAGGACAGACAACTGCCCTTCCCGGTCGCACTCGACATCAAGGGCGAAGCGGTCGCGGCGTTCGGCAACGTCACGCTCACGCCAACCAGTTTTTTAATTGGCAAGGATGGCACGCTGCTGGAAAAGAAAATCGGCGAGCTGGATTTTGTCAAACTGAAAGCGCTTCTGGACAAGCAGCTAGGCGGGTAGCAACTGGTTTCCGTTATAATTTCCTGCATCGGGGCGTCAATCTCCCGGTATCCGTATTTCCCCAGACGGAATTCTCCGTCCAAGATTGGCGCATAAAAAATCTAATCTGGAGGAATTCCCTTGGACGCTGTTTCCAACTCTGCGCCTGTTGCGCCACCCGCTCCTGTTTCTCTTGGCGAAGCATTCAAATACTGGCTCAAACTCGGCTTTATCAGCTTTGGCGGCCCTGCCGGGCAAATCGCCATGATGCATCAGGAGCTGGTGGAAAAACGCCGCTGGATTTCTGAGCATCGTTATCTGCACGGCCTCAATTACTGCATGTTGCTGCCCGGGCCGGAGGCGATTCAGCTGGCGATTTATATCGCCTGGCTGATGCACGGCGTGCGCGGCGCAATCGTGGCGGGTGTGCTGTTTTTTCTGCCGGCATTTTTTATGTTGTCGGCACTGGCGTGGGTGTATCTGGCGTGGGGAGATGTGCCGCTGGTGCAGGGGATTTTCTACGGCATTAAACCGGCGGTGGTGGCGGTGGTGCTGTTTGCCGCCTGGCGCATCGGCTCGCGCGCGCTCAAAAACGAAGTGCTGTGGGGGATGGCGGCGCTGGCGTTTATCGGCATTTTCTTTTTTGAAATCGGCTTCCCGTGGATAGTGCTGGCGGCGGCGCTGTTGGGTGCGTTGGGTGGAAAAATCGCCCCGGCCAAGTTCAAGGGCGGTGGCGGGCATGGCGCGTCCAATAAAGAATACGGCGCGGCGCTGATCGACGACGACACGCCGACCCCCGCACACGCGAAGTTTTCCTGGACTAAATTTGCCGTCACCACGTTGGCATTTGTGGCGATCTGGCTTGCTGCCATGTTCGCCATTAGCGGCCAGCAAACCTTGACCGACATGGGCAATTTTTTCAGCAAGGCGGCGTTCCTCACCATCGGCGGCGCGTATGCGGTATTGCCGTATGTGTATCAGGGCGGTGTCGAACATTACCAGTGGCTGACTGGCGCACAAATGATGGACGGTCTGGCGCTGGGCGAAACCACGCCCGGGCCGCTCATCATGATTGTGACCTGGGTGGGCTACATGGGCGGCGTGGCGAAAGAGGTGTTTGACAACCCGATTGCGGCTGGATTGGCGGGTGCGGCGGCGGCGACGTTCTTCACGTTTTTGCCGTCGTTCTGGTTCATTCTGGCAGGCGGACCATTGGTTGAATCGACCCGCGGCGAACTCAAATTTACCGCGCCGCTAACCGGCATCACCGCCGCCGTGGTGGGGGTAATTCTCAACCTGGCGGTGTTTTTCGCCTGGCACACTTTCTGGCCGCAGGGCGTGAAAGGCGATCCGTTCATGGGCACGTTCGAATGGTTTCCGGTGGTGGTTGCCATCGCCGCGTTCGTCGCGTTGTGGAAATACAAGGCCGACATCATGAAAGTCATCGGCGCGTGCGCGCTGCTGGGCTTGGCTTATTCGTTTGTCATGTGAAGGAATCAATATGCAACGCACTATCAAACCCGAAGCCGTCAACCCCGACGACACGCTGGTGCTGGACGTGCGCCGCGAAGCGGATTTCGCCGCATCGAACGAAACCATCCCCGGCGCATTCTGGAAAAATCCGGAAAAAATCGACGCATGGATGGGCGCATTGCCGAAGACCAAGGACGTGGTGATTTACTGCGCACGCGGCGGTAGCGTATCTAACAGTGTGGTGGATCGTTTGCAGGCCGAAGGCATCCAGGCGCGCTTTATCGAAGGCGGCATTGAAGGTTACAAGGCCGCAGGCGGCAAGGTGTTAGCCAAGTGAAATGGGTGACGCGTGAGCGTCCCAAGATCGACCGCATTGCCTGCCCGTGGCTGGTGGCGCGGTTTATCGACCGGGACGCAGAATTTTTGTACGTGCCTGCGGGCGACGTGCTGAAAGT
>JAYUCZ010000223.1:0-3329 GCA_043740065.1 Thiobacillaceae bacterium
AAACATTTGCGGCGGCAGCAGCAGGATTTTTTTCGGGCGCTCGCTCTGTGGCAGGGCGGCCAAACCGGGGTTGGCCGCCGAGTAAGCGGCCTGTGCCAAGCCGGGCCAACTCACGCTGGCGCAGAGCAGCCCGGCCAGCAGTAATGTTGAGATCCGGCGCATGATAATTTCCAGGGATTAGTGTCGCGAACCGGAAATAACGAAACATAAAACAGCGTATTTTTCCACCAAGCGTCGTTGCATCCCCTTGCCGTATACCGCATACGGCTGCGGGTCTGTGCCTAGCCTGGCGAAAAAATCCATCTGTTTCATTTGTTCCGTTATTTCCGGTTCGTGACACTAGTGTAGACAGACAACATAACTTCATCAGAAACACCCTGCTGAGGAATCAGATGCTTCAGTCTAGCGCGCAGCATGGTCGGAAACCAGGGTATTTTGCTACTGCGGGCTGGGGGTTGCCAAATGAAAAACGGCGGATTGCTCCGCCGTTTTTTTGGTGTTTCGTGCCGGCTTATTTCTTGACCATGATTTTTTCCACCCAGCCTTCGCCGTCGTTGCCCTGTACGGAAATGAAGCCGTCTTTTTCCTTGCCGGTGTAGATGACTTCTTCGCCGCGCCCCAGCGAGGCCAGGACTTTGGAAGTTTTGTTGGGCTGGCTGTAGATTTTCAGCCCGGCGATCTTGCCGGTCACGGCATCGCCTTCTTCGAACACGATACCGGCCTTGGTGGGCTGTCCGGAAGCGGCTTTGAGGTTGATGTCCTGACGTGCCAGTTGCGGGTTGTTGCGGATGGAACGCACGACGTTGTTCCAGTTGTCGAGATAACTCGACGCGATGACTTTGCCTTCGGGCGTGCTGGTGTACGCGCCCAGGGCGCCGACCGCGCCACCGCCGCCCAGCGCTCCGCCGATGCCCCAGTCGGTTTTTTCGGCACTGCCGGTAGCCGAGGCGATTTGCAGCGAGCTGCGCGAGTCGGACAAAATCATGGTGGTTTGCGCCGACTTGAATTTAAGGCCGGCGGCGACCACGCCAGCCACTGCGCCAAATATCCCCAGCCCGCCCAACGCGCCGCCGATGCCGCCAGAATCCTTGCTGGAAAACACCGCATCCGGTGTCAACACATAATCTGCCGTAACCATTTGCCCTTTACCCATGTTGGAGCCTTTGCGCAGTTCGCCGGATTCGGCCAGTTGGCGTTCCTGCATCAGGTTGCTCATGGCGCGGCCGCGTTCCACCAGCACAAAGCAGTTGGATTGCTGCACCATCATGCGGATGAGGCCAGTGGGGGATTGCAGGCCGTATTGCAGCAGGTGCGAGATAACCGCGTCCTGCGGCTCGACCACGGCCAGGGTGCCGTAGGATTTATCGCACTTTTCCAGTTCTTTGGCCTCATTTTTGGCACCGTCAGGCCCCGCAGAACCGGAGGGCTGCCCTTCTTCCTTTTTGTCGCCGCCGAGGCTAAAGCCGAACAGGGCGTGGGCGGGGGCAACCAGCATGTGGCTCAGGAACAGGCTGGCGATCAGTGTGGTGGTCAGGCGTGTTGGCATGGTCGTTCTCGCATAATCAGAATGGGGGGAAACTCAGCGTAGTCTAGCGGATTTGAGTAATGGGCGGAATCGACCCAAAGTTATAGTCGGCAAGCGGGCGGTTCGTTTGCGGCCGCATCGCCGATAAAGCATTCCTGGTGACGTGCGCCGTCCATAAACAGCGCGATGTCGAACTCGTCCACGGCCTGGCTCAGCAAACGTTCAAAGGCTTGCGGGTCGGCGACTTTTTCATAGATTTCCATCCACAAACCCGGCTCGTCGCGCTTCTTGAGCAAGCGCCCGTTTATGCCGCTGCGGCAGGCCAGCCGCGCCTGCATGGAGCGGATCAGCAGTTCGGCTTCGTCCGCATTGTGCTCGGCTACGCGGTAGTAAATGTAGTAGTGGTACACGCAGCTTAACGTGAAGTTCGCGTAGCGAAACTGCGTCCCCCTCTCCCTTTGGGGGAGGGCGGGGGTGGGGGAACGGACACGGCGCGAAAAAGTTTCATACTCCGGGGTGGCAAATCGCCATGTCCGTTAAGGCAACGCGTAGGGTTGCGGTTTAAGCGTCAGCAATGGGCCATCTGGCGCGCCCAGATGAATCGGCTGGCCGGTTGTTACGCTGTCAATTTGCGCCACCGCCAGCAGGTCAAAGCCGCCTTCCGGCGCGGGCGCGGCGTTGACTACCTTGCCGGAAGCCTGGCCATCCATGTCGGGTGTGTAAAGATTGTCGCCGGGTTTGGGGCTATCGCTGCCGTCCACGTGCGCCAGATACATGCGGCGCTTGAGCTTGCCCAGGTATTGCGTGCGGGCGACGATTTCCTGGCCGGGATAGCAGCCCTTTTGAAAGCTCACCCCGCCCAGCGCTTCCCAGTTGACCATCTGCGGCACAAACTCATCTTGTGTGGCGGCGGTAATCATGGGGATGCCGCCAGACAGCCGTAGCCAATCCCACACGGCGCTGCCCACCGGGGTGGCGTGTTTTGCCAGCGCCGTCCAGATAGCGGGTGCTTGTTCCGGGGCAATGGATAAAACATATTTGCCTTGTGCGATTTGTGCAGTCAGGCCGTTTTCATTGGTGGCCGTTTTCATTGCACCCGCAGGTTGCGGCAAGCCTGCGGCCATCAAAGCGGCTTCAGCCTGTGCGCCAGCCAGCACCAGACGGATTCTGTCATCGGTGGCATCGCGGCTGACCACTTTAGCGCGCAGCACAAACATTTTCAGGCGTTTTAATACCGGTTCGCGGATGTCGCCGGAAAGTTGCAGGCAAGTGTCCGCGCCGTGTTTCCACATCAAAAAATTCGCCAGCATCCGACCCTTGGCCGAGCAATAGCCGTTCCAGGCTGCGCCGTCCGCGTGTAGCCCGCGCACATCGTTGGTAAACTGGCTTTGCAAAAACTCGGCAGTGTCCTCACCGGAAAACGCCAGCAAACCCAGTTGCGATAAATCCGCCAGTACCGTGCTGCCGTTGGCCGCAGCCAGCTCAGCGGCGGGGTTGCCGAAATCCACCACATGGCCGTCCGCGATGCGCGCGCCCTGTTGGGTTAAAAAATCTTGCCAGGAAGAAATCATGATGGTGCAATCGAAAAATGCAAAAGTTGAAGCTGCAAATTCTACATGTTTCTCCCGCTTGAACTGACCCTGCGGCCTTCAAGGGTACAAACCGCCGTGCTGGCCGCAGGGCTGGCACTGGCGGCGGGCGCTGCCTTGCTTGCCAATTTGCCCCTGCCCGTCAAAGCTGCGCTGCTATTCCTGATCGGCCTCGCAGGCTGGCGGGCTTTGCAAAAATCACCCATCGCCGCGCT
>JAYUCZ010000224.1:0-17773 GCA_043740065.1 Thiobacillaceae bacterium
GAAGCGGTCTTCGTAATTGGCAATCGCCATGATGTGATACATGTCCTCGACCTCGGCCACGGTGAGGCCAGCCTGCTCCAGCACCGCCAGGTTCTGCACCTGGTCGACGTGTTTGCTGCGCTGGTAAGCGCGCATCGCCAGCATGCGCTGCAGCGAGCGGATCACCGGCGCGGTGTCGCCAGCCGTCAGCAGGTTGGCCAGATACTGGACCGGGATACGCATCTGGGCGATGTCGGGAAGTTCACCATTGATGCCGATTTGCCCGGCATTCGCAGCCGACGTAATCGGCGACAGCGGCGGTACATACCAGACCATGGGCAGCGTACGGTACTCCGGGTGCAGCGGCAAGGCCACTTTCCATTCCACAGCCATCTTGTAAACCGGGCTGCGACGGGCGCCTTCCAGCCAGGCCTCGGGAATGCCGTCTTTGCGCGCCTGCTCGATGACCTTGGGATCGTGCGGATTCAGAAAAATATCGAGCTGGGCCTGGTACAGGTCTTTGTCATCCTCCACGCTAGCCGCTTCCTGGATACGGTCGGCGTCGTACAGCACCACACCGAGGTAACGGATACGTCCGACGCAGGTTTCACTGCACACCGTGGGCTGGCCGGCTTCAATGCGTGGGTAGCAAAAGGTGCACTTCTCGGCCTTGCCACTCTTCCAGTTGTAGTAGATTTTTTTGTACGGGCAACCCGACACACACATGCGCCAGCCGCGGCACTTGTCCTGGTCGATCAGCACGATGCCGTCTTCCTCGCGCTTGTAGATCGAGCCGGACGGACAAGCCGCCACGCACGACGGGTTCAGGCAATGGTTGCAGATACGCGGCAGATACATGTGGAAGGTGTTTTCGAACTGGCTGTACATCTCCTTTTGGATGTTGTCCATGTTCTTGTCCTTGCTGCGCTTGGAATACTCGCCTGCAAGGTCATCTTCCCAGTTTGGTCCCCACTGGATCTTGTCGATCTTGCTGCCGTCAATTTGCGAAATCGGGCGTGCGGTCGGGGTTGCCTCCAGCAGCGGCGCATTTTGCAAATGCGCGTAGTTGTAGGTGTAAGGCTCGTAGTAGTCGTCGATTTCCGGCATGTCCGGGTTGGCGAAAATGTTCACCAGCTTGGACAGGCGATTGCCGGACTTAAGCTCCAGCTTGCCGTTTTTGAGTTCCCAGCCGCCTTTCCATTTGGTCTGGTCTTCCCACATTTTTGGGTAGCCGATGCCGGGCTTGGATTCGACGTTGTTCCACCAAGCGTATTCCATGCCTTTCCTGTTGGTCCAGACGTTCTTGCAGGTGACGGAACAGGTGTGGCAACCGATGCATTTGTCCAGATTAAAGACGAAGGCGAATTGTGCTCTGACTTTCATTTCATTCTCCTTACTTGGTGCCGATGCCGGGTGGGTTGATCGCCGCTTCACGCTCGGGGGTCAGCGGACGTTCCAGCCAGTCCACGTCCTTGTCCGCGATCTTGTGCAAGGCCACCATGGTGTCGCGCTGGCTGCCGACCGTGCCGTAATAGTTGAAGCTGTACGACAACTGCGCGTAACCGCCGATCATGTTGGTCGGCTTGATGAGTACACGGGTCACGGAGTTGAGTATCCCGCCGCGCTTGCCGGTGGAAGGCGAGCCCGGTACGTTGATGGTCTTCTCCTGTGCGTGGTACATCATCGCCATGCCGCGCGGGATGCGCTGCGACACCACCACCCGCGCCACGGTTGCGCCGTTGTGGTTGACCGCTTCCACCCAGTCGTTGTCTTCCAGGCCGATGCTCTTGGCATCGTCTTCGGCAACCCAGACGTAAGGCCCGCCGCGGAACAGGGTCAGCATCCGCAGGTTGTCCTGGTAGCTGGAATGGATGCCCCACTTGGAGTGCGGCGTGATCCAGTTCAGACTCAGATGCGGCTTGTTGAGAACGGCGGCGGGGAGCGAATTCAGTTCGCCCAGATCCACCATCGGCTTGTAGGCGCAGAAGCCCTCGCCGAAGTCCAGCATCCACTCGTGATCCTGATAGAAATGCGCGCGTCCGGTCAGGGTACGGAACGGAATATGTTCGTGGATGTTTGTATAACCAGCCGTGTAGGACACCGTTTCCGACTCGATCCCCGACCAGGTCGGCGCGGTAATGATTTTGCGCGGTTGTGCCTGAATATCGCGGAAGGTGATCTTGTCCTCCTGCCGACCGGCGTACAGGTGGTGGTGGTCGAGGCCGGTTTTTTTCGACATCGCCGTCCAGGCCTTGTGCGCCACTTCGCCGTTGGTTTCGGGCGCCATGCGCATCACCGCATCGCACACGCTGATGTCTTCTTCCAGCGATGGCATGCCGAAGGAAACCCCCGCGTCTTTCACTGTGTAGTTGCACTTCTTCAGCTCTTCGTATTCCTGCTCGGTGTTCCAGTCCACGCCCTTGATGTTGTTGCCGAGCTTGACCATCAACGGGCCTAACGCGATGAACTTCTTGTAGGTGTCGCCAAAACTGCGCTCGACCACTTTCAGGATTGGCATGGTTTTGCCCGGAATCGGCGCTACGCCGTCGCGCTTCCAGTCGGTCACATGCCCGAACGGCTGCGCCAGTTCCATCGGCGAATCGTGCTGCATCGGCAGAGCCACTACGTCCTTGCGCGTGCCTAGGTGTTTCTCGGCCAGCGGCGAGAAAGTCTTGGCAATAGCCTTGAAAATCTGCCAGTCAGACTTGGATTCCCAGCCGGGTGAAACGGCTTCCGACAAGGGATGAATGAAGGGATGCATGTCGGTGGTGTTGAGGTCGTTCTTCTCGTACCAAGTCGCGGTCGGCAGGATGATGTCGGAATACGCGCCGGTGGAGTTGAGGCGGAAGTTGATATCCACCATCAAGTCCAGCTTGCCGATGGGTGCCTCTTCGTGCCACTTCACTTCCTTGTTGTTGCGCCCCGCGCCGCCTTCCTGCAGCACGCCGTTTTGCGCACCCAGCAGGTGTTTGAGGAAATATTCGTGGCCCTTGGCGGAGGTGCCGATCAGGTTGGCGCGCCACACAAACAGATTACGCGGCCAGTTGACCGGGTTGTCCACGTCGGCAAACGCCACATCCAGCGAGCCGTCCTGCAACTTGCCGACAATGTGTTTGCCGATGCTGGCCTCGTCGGTGGCGCCGGCTTTTTCGGCCTCAGCAACCAGTTCCAGCGGGTTCATGTTCCAGTGCGGCGCGGTTGGCAACCAGCCCATGCGCGACGCGGCGACGTTGTAATCCGCCAGCGAGTAGCCCTTGTTCTTGCCTTTTCCGGCAGGCGATAGCAGCGTGTCGGCATCGAGGGTTTCGTAGCGCCACTGGTCGGTGTGGAAGTACCAGTAGGAAGTGGAGTTCATGTGGCGGGGCGGACGCTGCCAGTCGAGCGCAAAGGCAATCGGTGCCCAGCCTGCCTGCGGACGCAGTTTTTCCTGCCCCACGTAATGCGCCCAGCCGCCGCCGGACTGGCCGACGCAACCGCACATGTGCAGCAGGTTCATGATCGAACGGTAAGCGAGATCGTTGTGATACCAGTGGTTGATCGCTGCGCCCATGATGACCATCGACTTGCCTTTGGTCTTGGAGGCGTTGTAGGCAAATTCGCGTCCGGTGCGCTCGATGTCCGCCGCTTTTACGCCGGTGACTTTTTCCGCCCAGGCCGGCGTGTAGGCCACGCTCGCATCGCTGTAATCGTTGGTGACGTTGCCGCCGCCCAGGCCACGGTCTATGCCGTACTGGGCGATTTGCAGGTCGAATACCGAAGCCACCAGCGCGGTTTCGCCGTTGGTCAGTTTGACCTTGCGCACCGGCACGTTGCGGAACAGCAGCGCCGCTTCGTCGTGGTTGAAGTGCGGGAAGCCCACCGACACCACTTCGTCACGGCTGTTGATGCAGGTCAACTCGGCCAGAATCTCGCTCTGGTCAGCGGCATTCTTCGGCAACAAATTCCACTTGCCTTCTTCGCCCCAGCGGAAACCGATCGAGCCGTTGGGCGCAACAAACGCGCCGCTCTTTTCGTCATAAACGATGGTCTTCCAGTCCGGGTTATTGGTCTCGCCCAACGCGCCGTCAAAGTCGGAAGCGCGCAGCATGCGGTCGGAGACATACGTTCCGTTGTCGTGCGGGCGCAGCATGACTTGCATCGGCAGGTCGGTGTATTTGCGGGCGTATTCCTGGAAATACGGGTCTTGATTGTTGATGTGGAATTCTTTTAACGCCACATGCCCCATGGCGAGGAAAGCGGCGGCATCCGTGCCCTGGCGGATCGGCATCCACAGGTCGGAAAACTTGACGAATTCGGCATAGTCCGGGGCCATGGCGACAATTTTCGCGCCCTTGTAACGCACTTCGGCGGCAAAGTGGGCATCCGGAGTGCGGGTCATCGGCAGGTTGGCGCCGGTGATGATGATGTAGGTGGAGTTGTACCAGTCGGCCGCTTCCGGCACGTCGGTCTGCTCGCCCCAGGTTTGCGGGCTGGCAGCGGGCAGGTCGCAGTACCAGTCATAAAACGAACCGCACGCGCCGCCGATCAGCGACAGATAGCGCGAGCCTGCGGCGTAGGAAATCATCGACATGGCAGGAATCGGCGAGAAGCCGTAAATCCGATCCGGCCCCCACTTCTTGATGGTGTGGATGTTGGCGGCGGCAATGATTTCAGTCATTTCATCCCAGGTCGAGCGCACAAAACCGCCCAGCCCGCGCACTGCCACATATTTCTGGCGCTTGCTGTCATCGGCTTGAATCGCCGCCCAGGCTTCCACCGGGTCTTTGCCGGAGGCTTTCTCGGCGCGATACAAGTCGAGCAGGCGACCGCGAATCAGCGGGTACTTGATGCGATGCGGGCTGTACAGATACCACGAGAACGATGCCCCACGCTGGCAACCACGCGGTTCGTGGTTGGGCATGTCTTCACGGGTGCGCGGGTAATCGGTCTGCTGCATTTCAAACGCAACCAGACCGTTCTTCACAAAAATCTTCCACGAACAGCCGCCGGTGCAGTTCACCCCGTGGGTGGAGCGCACCACCTTGTCGTGCCGCCACCGATTCCGGTAGGAGTCTTCCCATTTGCGGTCTTCGCAAGTGGTGATGCCGTGTTCGCCCGAAAAGGATTCGCGCTGGCGGGTGAAGTAGGTTAGTCGATCGAGAAAGTGACTCATTTGTTTTGCTCCTTTTAGTCGCTAGGGGTCAGGATTCAGGATTCAGGATTCAGGGGTCAGGGGTCAGGGGTCAGGGGTCAGAAGAAGGCGCGACAAAGCCGCTCGTTCCCTGAATCCTGAATCCCGACCCCTGATCCCTAGTCCTGATCTCTAGGGATTCCGAATCTCCGAACCCTTGCGCAGATAAAACCACCAGTTCAGCACCAGGCACACGCTGTAGAAGATGGCGAAGCCGTACATCGCGTTTTGCGGCGTACCGGCCTTGATTTGTGCGCCGATCACCACCGGGGCAATGAATGCGCCGTAAGCGCCGATGGCCGAAGTCCAGCCCAGTACCGGGCCGGCCTGCAAGCGATCAAAGATCACGCCGACGGTGCGGAAGGTCGAGGCGTTGCCGATACCGGCGGCGGCGAACAGCACCACGAAAGTCACCAGGAACTCGGTGAAGTAGATTTCCGGCGTGGCGGACTGATACGCCTGCATCATCACGTAACCGGCATACACCGAGGCCGCGACCATCACCACCGAAATGATCTGGGTGAGGATGGCACCGCCGGTCTTGTCGGCGATCCAGCCGCCGACCGGGCGAATCAGCGCACCGACAAAGGGCCCGATCCATGCGTAGGTGAGTGCCGACACGGCGTTGGGGTTCTTGGTGTGCGTCCACTGGCCGGTAATCGGATCAAGCACATGGATGTCGCCGAAGATCACGGTGATCGCCAGCGGCAGCGCCATCGAAAAGCCGATGAAGGAGCCGAAGGTGACGATATACAGCGCCGTCATCGACCAGGTGTGCTTGTTCTTGAAAATGGCGAACTGGTTGGCGATGTTGCCTTTCATTTCGCCAAAGGCGGCAAGCTTCATGAACAGCAGAGTCAGCACCACGATCAGCGGCAAGGCCACCCACATGTTCAGCAGACCCAGACCGGTCGGCGCGGGCAGGTACAGATACAGACCGATCATGACGGCGAGGAAAGCCAGGCCGTACAGATAGAGAATCTTGATGAGAGCCGCCAGCGTCGAGCCGATGTTCTTGCTGATGGTTTCCAGATTGTTCATGCCGAAGTAGGCAATAATCGACATCGGGATCAGCAGCAGCAGCCAGACGAAACCGGCGTTCTGGATATAGGTCGGCGTACCTGCGGCAATCTTGCCGAAAATCCAGCCGGAAGCCTTCACCAGTTCCATCGAGCCGCCGGTGACGGCGGCAAACGCGCCGGTGGTCATCACCAGCGGAATCACGATCTGCATGGTGGTCACGCCGAAGTTGCCCAGACCGGCGTTAAGCCCCAGTGCCGTGCCTTGCAGACGCTTGGGAAAGAAGGTGCTGATGTTGGACATGGAAGCGGCGAAGTTGCCGCCGCCGATGCCGGACAACAGCGCCCACATCTGGAACATCCACAGCGGCGTGTCCTTGTCCTGCAAGGCGATGCCGGTGCCGATGGCGGGAATCATCAACAGCGCGGTGGTGAAAAACACACTGTTGCGACCGCCCGCGATGCGGATAAAGAACGAGGCCGGGATGCGCAAGGTTGCCCCGGCCAGACCGGCAATGGCGGTGATGGTGAACAGCTCATCCTTGCTGAACGGGAAGCCCAGATTCGCCATCTGTACCGTGACGATGCCCCACATCAGCCAGATGGCGAAGCCGGCCAGCAGGGCGGGGATCGAAATCCACAGGTTGCGGTAGGCGACTGACTTGCCGGTTGATTCCCAGAACTTCTGGTCTTCCGGGTTCCAGTCTTTGATATTGATCGACATGGTGTGTTCCTCAGTTTCGTTAATGGTCTGGTTAAGGGGTTAAATCAAAGGGGTTGAGACGATGCGGCACGGATACTTTCCTTGCCGCTTTCTTTTTCCGCATGCACGGGGCGAACTTCGGTGAAATACATCCACATCAGCGACACCCACACCACGCCGAACATCAGCATGAAGGCGGAAGTGCGGATGCCGGTCAGATCCATGAGCACACCAAACAGGATCGGCATAATGAAACCACCCAGCCCGCCCACCATGCCCACCACACCGGAAATGGTGCCGATGTTGTCCGGATAGTCGTCGGCGATGTATTTGAAGACCGAGGCTTTGCCGATGGCGAACGCGATGCCCAGCGCGAACAGGATGATGGTGAATACGGTGGCGTTCAGGCCGATATGGAAGCTGGCCGGGCCGTTGGCCGTCTGGATGGTGATCTCGGTTTGCGGGTAAGACAGGAAAAACAGGCAAGCCAGCGAAATCCACAACACCCACCAGGTCACGGTGTGCGCCCCCAATTTGTCGGAGAAATAACCGCCAAACGCCCGCAATAGGCCACCCGGAATGCTGAACGCCGCCGCCATCAGCGCGGCGGTCTTGAGGTCGAAACCGTATTCGCCGATGTAGTACTTGGTCATCCACAGTGCCAGCGCCACATAGCCGCCGAACACGATGGAGTAGTACTGGCTGTAGCGCCAGACTTTCGGGTCTTTGAAGGCGGCGAGCTGCTCGCGCACCGTCACGGATTTTCCGACCACATGGGAAGGGTCGCTGAAGGCGAAGAACCAGAACACTACCGCCATCACCAGCATCAACAGTGCGTACACTTGCGGCACCATGGTCCAGCCGTAACCCACGATAATGATCGGTGCCAGCAGTTTGGTGACGGCTGCACCGGTGTTGCCCACACCGAAAATGCCCATCGCCAGCCCTTGCCGCTCCTTGGGAAACCAGCGTGCGCAGTAAGAAATACCGACCGCAAACGAACCGCCCGCCACACCGACGAACAAGCCCAGCACCAGAAAGTGCCAGTAAGCCGTCGCCAGAGAAAGCAACCAGATCGGAACCACCGTGGACAGCATCAACGCGGTGAACACGATGCGCCCGCCGAACCTGTCCGTCCACATGCCGAGCGGCACGCGGATCAATGAGCCGGTCAGTATTGGCGTGGCGATCAGGATGCCGAACTGGGTTTCGTTCAAGCCAAGTTGTGCCTTGATGGGCACGCCGATCACGCCGAACATCAACCAGACCATGAAGCACACAGTAAAGGCCAGTGTGCTGATGATCACGACCGACCAAGCCTTGTATTGTTGTGTTGCCATGATTCACCTCGCTACTCTGATGGATGAGATAAAAAGACTCAGGTGTACTTTTACGCTGGTGAATTTAATATTTCCAGTGGCTGTCTGGACGCGGAAACAGGCTGAATACCACCTTGGTGGTAGGCGTAGTATTGGCTAACTTGCTGTTATGTAATGAATGTGCAGGCCGCATGCGCCTGATGAAAGGCTGGCGGCGAAGAAGGAGTATTCCTTCTGATTTGGGTTGCCGGGAAAAAGGTGTATTACTCTTGAACCTGGATGGCGTGGAGAACAAAGTGAGCCGGTTTGTCTGGAACAAATTGCATAATTCCCTGCTGCTGCGGCTGGGCGGCATGGTGGGTGCCATTACGGTGCTGGCGGTGGTCAGCATGTCCGCTTCGTGGACGGTCGCGGAAACCACCCAGGGCAGCGGCCAGGCGATTAACGTGGCGGGCAGCCTGCGCATGCAAAGCTGGCGCATGGCCTCCTTTTATCAGCAGCTTTTGCAGGACGGCAAATCCGAACATCGGGAAAGCCTGCAACTGGCGGTGGCCCGCTTTGAAGGCGACTTGAAAGCGGACTCCATTCTGTCGGTTTTGCCGGACGATGAAACCGCCCCGCTCAAGCAGGTTTACCGGCAGGTTGAAGCAAGCTGGCGCACGTCGATCAAGCCGGGGCTAACCAAATTGTCGGCCACGCCCCCCACGGCGGTTCCCGATACGGCCGTGCTGGGCAAAATCCCCGCATTTGTCGATAGCATCAACGACCTGGTCAAGCGGGTCGAAGATGCCACCGAAGCAAAAATCCGGGTGCTGCGCATGATTCTTGGCGTGGCGGTCATCAGCACCATACTGTTGGTGGCGCTTTCCATCTATCTGGTCAACAACATCCTGGTTTTACCCTTGCGGGATCTGCTGGGGCTGACCGATCAGATCGGCCAGGGCAATCTGGCGGTGCGCACCGACTTGACCGGAGAGGACGAAATCGGACGGCTGGGGCAAGCCTTCAACCTCATGGCCGAAGACCTATCCAAGCTGTACCAGAACCTGGAAGCGCGGGTAGAAGAAAAGACCACCGAACTCACCATCGCCAACCGCTCGCTGGAATTGCTTTATCACTCCATTTCGCGCTTGTACAACGGCCCGGTCGCGCCCGATACCTATGCCATCTTGCTGCGCGATCTGGAAAATGCGCTGGGCATCGGGCATGGGCTGGCCTGCCTGGTGGAAACCGAAGGGCAGCGCGGACACGTGATCGCCACCACCCTAGACCCGCATTCCGGCGACGTGGATGTGTGCGGGCTGATGACGTGCGGCGAGTGCATGGCCAGCAAATCGCTGGAGATACATACTCTTGGGCAAGGTTCTCTTGGGCATGGCGGGCGGGTTTTGGCGTTGCCGCTCAAGGACACCGACCGTCACTATGGCGTGCTGCAACTGGAAATGCCGCCGGGCAAGGAGCTGGAAGTCTGGCAGACGCAGTTGCTGGAAGCCTTGTCGCGGCATATCGGCATCGCCATCGGCACGGCGCGGCGCACCGAGCAAAGCCGCAGACTATCGCTACTGGAAGAGCGTGCGGCGCTGGCGCGCGAGCTGCACGATTCGCTGGCGCAGTCACTGGCCTACATGAAAATCCAGGTCAGCCGCTTAAAACCGCATGTCGAAAGCAGCGGAGAAGTACCTGTCCAGATACTCAGCGAATTGCGCGAAGGGCTGAACAGCGCTTACCGCCAGCTGCGGGAATTGCTTACCACCTTTCGCCTGCGCATCGAGGGCGAAGGGCTGAATGCCGCCCTGCAATCCACCGTGGCCGAGTTTTCCAGCCGGGGCGATATTCCGATTGGGCTGGAAGTGCGTCTGGCCGGTAGCCCGCTATCGGCCAACGAGGAAATACATACCTTGCAAATCGTCCGCGAGGCGCTGTCCAATGTGCTCAATCATTCCAGAGCGACGCGGGCGCAAGTCAGTTTAAATTGCGACAGCGATGGCTCGGTTTCCGCTGTCATCGAGGACAACGGCATCGGTATTCGTAAACTGGCGGGTGCCCACCATTACGGCATGACCATCATGGAAGAGCGCTCAAAACATTTGGGCGGAAGCCTGACGATGGACAGCCCGACCGCATCGGGTACGCGTGTTACGCTGCATTTCATGCCCTTGAGTCGCCGCGAAAGCGCATCCCCTATCCAGACAAACCAGACAATATGAACACGACCGAACCCCAGACCATCCTCATCGTGGACGACCACCCGCTGTTCCGCAAAGGTGTCATCCAGCTCATCCAGGCCGCGCCCGAATTCAGCTTCGTGGGCGAAGCGGCCAACGGCAAGGATGGCATCCGGCTGGCGCACGAACTCAAGCCCGACATGCTGCTGCTCGACCTCAACATGAAAGACATGAACGGTGTCGAGGTGCTGAAAGCCATCAAGGATGCGGGGCTGGAGTCACGCGTCATCATGCTGACGGTTTCGGATCAGGCCGAAGACTTGATCGCCGCCCTGCGAGCCGGCGCGGACGGCTACCTGCTGAAAGACATGGAGCCCGAGGACTTGATGGAACACCTGATCCAGGCCGCACGCGGCAGAATCGCCATCACCCCGCGCCTGACGCAGTTGCTGGCCGCTTCGCTACGCGATACGCCACGCCCCAAAAACCCGGACGAAGCCGGGCTGACCGAGCAGGAAAGCAGAATTCTCGACCATATCGCCGACGGCAAAAGCAACAAGCTCATCGCCAGGGAACTGAACATCGCCGAAAGCACGGTCAAGGTTCACGTCAAGCACCTGCTCAGAAAACTGAATTTTCGCTCGCGCGTGGAAGCGGCCGTGTGGGCGGATCGCGGTCGTCGCCAGGGTTGAAATAAACCCGGATTGTTCGGAATGCCGTACATGTGGGAGCGCCGCCCTCGGCGCGATTTGCGGTCGCATTCGCGCCGAGGGCGGCGCTCCCACAGCGGTGGTTGGCTTGCTGATTGATTCGCTGGGATAAAAGGTTTTTTGTGTCCCCCGTGCCCAATTACTTTTTCGGGATAAACATGCAGCCCATCCTCACCTTCAAGAACCTGCTGAAACTTCGCCCCTATCTGGTTTCCAGCCTTGTCCAGCTTAGTGTTGGCGAGAAACTTCGTTCTTCGCTGGCGGCTTTTGTTGCCATTCTGGCGGTGGCTTATCTTAGTAGCTGGTTTATCCAGGGCGTGGGTTTGGTGGTGCTGGTGGCCTCTATCGGGGCTTCGGCAGTGTTGCTGTTCGCTATCCCGCACAGCCCGCTAACGCAGCCCTGGCCGCTGGTGGGCGGGACGCTCATTTCGGCATTTATCGGCGTGGCCTGCGCCAGCTTCATTCCGGATCAGTGGCTGGCGGGTGCCGTGGCGGTAGCGTTGTCGATTTTTATCATGCACGCCACCCACAGCCTGCATCCACCCGGCGGCGCGATCACGCTCCTGGTGGTGCTGGGCGGGGAGAGCATCCGCGCCCAGGGTTACTGGTTTGTGCTAATGCCGGTCGGGTTGAACGTATTGCTGTTGCTGGTGATGGGGCTGGTCATCAATAACCTGCTGCCCGGCCATCGCTATCCCGCACGCCCGGTTTCCAGAATAGACCGCAAGCACCGCCATCAAGACCTGACACCCCTGAGCCGCGTGGGGCTGAACCGGGACGATCTGCGCGGCGCGCTGCGTGACCTGGATATTTATCTCGATGTCAGCGAGGACGACCTGGTGCAGGTTTACGACCGCGCCGGCACGCACGCCTTCCGCCGCAAGATGGGCAATATCACCTGCGCCGACATCATGTCGCGCGATCTGGCCACGGTCGAATACGGCACGGAACTGGAGGAGGTCTGGGCGCGTTTGCGTTTCCATCGCATCAAGGCGATTCCGGTGGTGGATGCCTTCAACCGCGTGGTGGGCATAGTGACGCTGGTGGATTTTCTCAAACGCGCCAATCTCAAAACCTACGAAACCTTTGAAGACAAGCTGATCAAATTCATCCGTCGCACGCCGGGCGACAAAGCCGATAAACCCGAAGTCATCGGCCAGATCATGGCTTTTCCGGTGACCACCGTGCGCACCGATACGCACCTTGTCGATCTGATCCCGTTGCTGTCGGACAAGGGGCTGCACCATGTTCCCGTGGTGGACATCAATGGCCGTCTGGCAGGCATGGTGACGCAGTCAGACCTGATCGCGGCGCTCTACACTTGCTACGCCATGAAGGAATAGGCATTCATTTCCCAGTCTGAAATTCAAAGAGCAGTTTTACAAAGAGGACAAGAGGACATGAGGAAAACCACCCTCCTCATACAACCTTCCTCCTGTCCTCTTGTCCTCCTTGTTCAAACAAGGTTTGTAGCCATGATTGTCGATTGATATGTAAACCGATGGACAGCGGGTACGCAATTAAATTAAGATAACGTGGTCTTGTTATTACAAATGCCCTGCGTAACGCGATCCATGACTCTATCCGACCAGATCAATACCTTTGGCCAGGCTATGCTGAAAAAGCATGGCGAGCGGGTGCATAAGGTCGCGCTGGATGTCGGATTTACTTGCCCCAATCGTGATGGCAGCAAGGGCATCGGCGGCTGTACTTTCTGCAACAACTTATCCTTCCACCCGCAAGGGGTAGGCCGTGGTTGTACAGCCGACAAGTCGGCAACAACCACGCACGCGCCAGGTGCGCACCAGCGCAAACCCATGGCGGCGCAGTTTGACCAGGCGCGCGGGCGCATCGCACAAGGCACTGGCGCAAAGCGCTTCATCGCCTACTTTCAGGCTTACACCAATACCTACGCGCATGTGGACGAGCTGCGTGCGCTGTACGACCAGGCGCTGGCCGCGCCGGATGTGGTGGGGCTGTCGATCGGCACGCGGCCAGACTGCGTGCCGCCCGAAGTGCTGGATTTGCTGGCGGAATATCAGCAGCGCGGCCACGAAGTGTGGCTGGAACTGGGCTTGCAATCCTCTTTTGACGACACCCTGGTGCGGGTGAACCGGGGGCATGGTTTTGCCGAGTATGTGACTGCCACCAAGGCTGCGCGTGCGCGTGGCATTCCGGTGTGTTGCCATCTCATCGTCGGTTTGCCGGGCGAGGACGAATCCCACTATCACCATACGCTGGATCGTGTGCTGGAAACCGGCGTGGACGGCCTCAAGCTGCATCCGCTGCACGTGGTCAAGCATACAAAATTAGCCATCGAATGGAAGCGTGGCGAGTACACGCCCATGTGTGAGGCCGATTATTTGCGCATCGCCGCCGATCTGATCGAGCGCACACCGTGGGACATTGTGTTCCACCGCGTGACCGGCACCGCCGCGAAAGATATTTTGCTTGCGCCAGCCTGGTGCGCGAAAAAATGGGACATCCTGAACGGCATTACCCGTGAGCTGGAACAACGCGGCACACGCCAGGGTACACGTGCCGGACAACCCTGGGAGGGAATTAGAAATGCCGCTTGATCTGATCTGCCCGGCGGGCAATTTATTGTCGCTGAAAACCGCCATCGACCACGGTGCCGATGCGGTCTATATGGGCTTCCGTGACAACACCAACGCACGCGCTTTTCCCGGTCTTAACTTCGACGAAGCGCAAGCCGCAGAAGGGCTGCGCTACGCGCATGAGCGTGGCCGCAAGGTCTTGCTGGCGCTCAATACTTATCCGCAATCCGACACCTGGAGCCGCTGGACCGGCGCGGTCGATCGCGCGGCGAAACTCGGCATGGATGCGGTGATTCTGGCCGATGCCGGACTCATGCGTTATGCGGTCAAACATCATCCGCAACTGCGCCTGCATTTGTCGGTGCAGGGTTCGGCCACCAGTTACGAAGCGGTGAATTTTTATAGCGAGCACTTCGGCATCCAGCGTGCCGTGCTGCCGCGCGTGCTGTCGTTGCCGCAAGTGGAAAACGTGGTGAAAAACACCGAGGTCGAGATCGAATTGTTCGGTTTCGGTGGCCTGTGCGTGATGGTGGAAGGGCGTTGCCTGCTGTCGTCGTATTGCACCGGCGAATCGCCCAACTCGGCGGGCGTGTGCTCGCCGCCCAAAGCCGTGCAGTGGACGGATACGCCCGCCGGGCTTGAGTCAAGGCTGAACGGCGTGCTGCTCGACCGCTACGCAAAAGACGAGAAAGCCGGCTATCCAACGCTGTGCAAAGGCCGCTTTGAAGTCGGCGGCGCAACCTATTACGCCATCGAAGAACCCACCAGTTTGAACACCCTCGATCTGTTGCCGGAAATGCTGAAAATTGGCATCGCCGCCATCAAGATCGAAGGCCGCCAGCGCAGCCCGGCGTATGTGGCGCAAGTCACCAAAGTCTGGCGTGCCGCCATTGATGCGGTGAAGAAAAACCCGGCCGGTTTTAAACCCGCGCCTGCCTGGATGGCCGAACTGGGCAAAATATCGGAAGGCCAGAGCCAGACATTGGGGGCGTATAACCGACCATGGAAATGACGAAGTTTGTGACGCGTGAGCTTTCCCCCCTTGATAAAGAGGGGCTGGGGGGGATTTTTAGCGACGCAGTAATCCCCCGGCTCGCTTTGCTCACCACCCCCTTTATCAAGGGGGGAAATACAACCCTGACCACAGAGCCATCGCCATGCATTTAAGCCTTGGCCCCCTGCTGTACTACTGGTCACGCGAGGACACGCTGGCTTTTTACGATGAAGCCGCAAGCTGGCCGGTGGCGCGGGTGTATCTGGGCGAAAGCGTGTGTTCGCGCCGCAACCAGTTGCGCTTGCGCGACTGGCTGGAACTGGCCGAAAAACTTGCCGATGCGGGCAAACAAGTAGTGCTTTCCAGTCAAACCCTGATCGAATCCGAATCCGATCTTAAAACATTGCGGCGGGTGGTTGGCGATGGGCGCTTCCTGGTCGAAGCCAACGAATGGGGCGCGGTACGGCTATTGTCCGAAGCGGGCGCGGATTTTGTCGCCGGTTCCACGCTCAATATCTACAACCCGGAAACGCTCGCTGTGCTGGCCGGGCTGGGCGCAAAACGCTGGCTACCGCCGGTGGAAACTTCGCGCACGGCATTGGCTTCGCTGCTCGAACGCGCACCGCAAGGTATGGAAACCGAAGTCTTCGCCTATGGCAAACTGCCGCTGGCTTTTTCGGCACGCTGCTTTACCGCACGGCATGTCAACTTGCCAAAAGACGACTGCCAGTTCCGCTGCCTTGATTATCCGGATGGTTTGCCGCTATCGACCCGCGAGGGCGTAGCTTTTCTCACCCTCAACGGCATCCAGACCCAATCCGCGGGCGTGTACAACCTCATCGGCGAGCTGCCCGGCCTGCGCGAGCTTGGCATCGCGAGCCTGCGCCTGTCGCCGCAGTCCCGTCACATGGGGCGCGTGGCCTGCGCTTTTCATGCCGCGCTGGCGGGCGACAACAGCCAGGCCGGCAATCTCGTGCGCTTCATGCCCGGTGCGCCGGTGGACGGTTACTGGCATGGCCGCGCAGGGCTGGAACAGAGCGCGGGGGCATCATGCTGATTACCCGCCGCCTGGAATTCGACGCAGGCCACCGCATTCCCCATCACGCCAGCCAGTGCCGCCATTTGCACGGCCATCGCTACGTTATCGAAATCACCCTTTCCGGCGAAATCGTCCGCACCGAAGACGCTGCGGAGCAGGGCATGGTGATGGATTTTTCCGACGTGAAGAATATTGCCAATGCCGTGCTGGTTAATCGTTGGGATCATGCCTTTCTGGTCTATCAAAACGATCTCGCCGTAGTGGAATTCCTGGCCTCGCTAGACGAACACAAAACCGTTGTGCTGCCGGTGGTGCCCACCGCCGAAAACCTCGCCGCCGAAGCGTTCCGCCTCCTGGATGCAGCTTATCTTGACACCTATGGCAACCAGTTAAAGTTGCAGCGGGTGCGGCTTTACGAAACCCCCAACAACTGGGCCGATGCGGTGCGGCCATTGGAGCCATCATGCTGAACTTGACTTTTCCCCCCATGCTGGCCTCGCTGACCATGCGGCTTCCCGCAACGCCGCCCAGCCTGGCTTTTTCGTTGGTGGCTAACCGCCTGTTGTGGCCAGCGTTGCAAGCGCTCGACTGGCAACCGCTGATTGGCCACCGCTACGCCATCCGCGTAAAAGACCTTGGGCTTATCCTGCGTTTCGCCGTCACGCAACGCGGATTTTCGCCCGACAATGGCACGCCCGATCTCACCATCAGCGCCACCGCCCGCGACTTCCTGCTGCTGCTTTCCCGCCGCGAAGACCCCGATACGCTGTTCTTCAGCCGCCGCCTGCTGAGCGAAGGCGACACCGAGCTTGGCCTGACCGTCAAGAATCTGCTTGATGCGCTTGATCCTGATTTGGTGCTGCGGCGCTTGCCGTTGCCGCTGGCGCGTATTGCACAGCGTCTGATGGCGGGTTAGCGCAGCCGAGCCAAGCACCAAAGTAAATGTGGCGCTACACTCGCTACACTGGAACGGTGTACCGAGGAACGTAATGAAACTCAATGCATGGATGTCACGGCGGCTGGGGCTGGGTTTGCTTGGCCTGTTGCTGCTGGTCGCGTTCGCCTTTGTGGTCGTCCGCTCCGGGCCGCTGGCATCTGTACGTGTCACCGTCACCACCGTCGTTGAAGGAAATGCCATGCCCGCGCTGTTTGGCATCGGTATCGTGGAAGCGCGGCGGTCTTATCTGATTGGCCCGACCGCCGCTGGCCGGGTGCTGCGGGTGCTGGCCGATGTGGGCGAACCCGTCAAAGCCGGGCAACTGCTGGCGGAAATGGACTCGGTGGATCTGGATGAACGCGGCGCGGCGCTGGATGCGTCGATGCGGCGCGCCGCCAACGCTGCGGCGGCAGCCGAGGCGCAAATGCGGGATGCCAAAGCACGCAAGGAACTGGCTGTAATCAACACCCGGCGCTATGTGGAACTGGGTGAAAAGCAGTTCGTCAGCGCCAGCGTCGTCGAGGCCAAAGCGCAGGAACAGACTTCTGCCGATGCCGTCCTTGATGCCGCACAAGCCAATCTGGCGGCGGCCGGACAGGATTTATCCCGGCTCAAGGCCGAGCGTGCGGGCTTGAATCAGCAGCGCCAGAATGTCCGCTTGTACGCGCCTGCCGATGGCATGGTGATTTCCCGCGATGCGGAAGTCGGCACCACCGTGATTGCCGGCCAAGCCGTGCTGAAAATGGTGGAACCGGGCAGCCTGTGGGTCAGGACGCGCCTCGATCAATCGCGTTCCGCCGGGCTGGCGGTGGGTCTGCCTGCTGCAATCGTGCTGCGCTCGAATCCCTCGCATTCTTACCCCGGCAAAGTGGTGCGGGTCGAGCTTTTGAGCGACAGCGTCACCGAAGAGCGCATCGCCCAGATTGCCTTTGACGCGCTGCCCGCCGGTCTTTCTGTCGGCGAGCTGGCCGAAGTGACCCTGAAGTTTCCCGCCATCCAGTCGGTGCTGGTGTTGCCCAATGCCAGCTTGCGGCAGCAGGGTGGACAGACCAGCGTTTGGCGCATGGAAGATGGCAAGCTGCGCTTTGTGCCAGTGCGCACCGGCAATGCGGGTCTGGATGGGCAAGTGCAAATTTTGCAGGGTCTGAAAGCGGGCGATGAGGTCGTGGTTTACAGCGAA
>JAYUCZ010000225.1:0-3324 GCA_043740065.1 Thiobacillaceae bacterium
GCTACCCCTCGCGGCTGTGGTCTAATTACACGATTCCAGAACAGGCTTCCTGCTCGCCTTTCCTCACCTCTGTTTACAAGCGCCTGTGGCAATTTTTGACAAAAAACCCGAACCACTGGTCTCTAGAGCCCCTGCTCCGGCGGCGCACCCGCGACCCGCGACTGTTGGGCATAAGCCTGTGGCGCAACCGGGGAGCGCAAACACAAACCCAAACACTTCGGCAGGTTCCTCATATACTGTTTCCGAGATTGAAGTTTCAGAAGCGGGGTCGGACATTTCTCCGGCGGCAGCGGACGCCGCCATGCTTTATGCCAACGGACGTTCACAGGAAGCGATAGACGCGCTGGTGCAAGCTTGCAAAACCAGCATGTCGCATCAGCACACCCTGGATGCGTGGTTCATGCTGCTCGACCTGTTCCAGGCGGAAGGGAAAAAAACCGAATTCCACAAAACGGCCATGGATTTTGTGGTCCGCTTCGAGCGTTCTGCACCAGCTTGGCGGGAAGATGGGCAGCAGGAAGATGCAACGCCCAAGGCCAAGTTGGCCAGCGCAGCAGGCACCACGCTAACCGGCGAACTATCGGAAAAATGCCGCACCCAGCTTGATGATGCACTGCTCAAGACACCCAAGGGCGGGATCCTGCGCCTCGATCTTGGCAAGCTGACGAAAGTGGCTCCGGAAGGTTGCCAAGTACTGTTGGCGTTCCTGCAAAAACAGCGCAAGAGTGACAGTCAGTTAAATCTGAAAGGCGCCGAAACGCTGCAAAAACTTCTGGAGCAATCTGTCCGCAGCTTCCCAAAAGAAGAATCGCAGCACATCTGGCTGTTGTTGCTTGAGCTCTGTCAGCTACAGGGATTGGAACAAGCTTTCGATAAAATTTCGGTTGGCTACGCCATTACCTTCGAGGTTTCGCCACCCTGCTGGGAAGCGCCGCCTAAGCATACCGCCGTTCAGACAAACGCCGAAGCGGGCGCCGAAACAGGCGCCGAAGAACCCGACACCCCTGCCAGCGAGGACACCTTCTCCTTGAGTGGCGTTATTACTGGCGCCAATCAACCGCAGTTAGCCAAACTGGCAAGCTTCGCCGCTACCCGGCAACAAACCGCAGTGGATATGAAACAGTTGAAACGCATTGATTTTGTCGGTGCCGGCATCTTGCACAATATTTTCAGCGACCTTCAGCGCAAGCGTAAAGAAATTGTGGTGATTGGCGCCAATGCAATGATCATCGCGCTGTTCTCGGTGGTTGGTATTACAGAGCTTGTGACCATCGTCCGGGACAAGCAACACTAAGGAGTACTGATTTAATCTGTTACAATGCCGGCCTGCGGCGCATTCTCCGGTCTGCCAGTCTGTTTCTCCGCGCCGCCCATTCTGTTTTTCTATTTCACCCGTCTGCCTATGACTGGCGTCCTGTAACCGGGACGACAGGCCGACGGATCGATACTATATTCTCCTGGAGTTCTATGTCTTTCGCTAATTTCGGCCTGTCCGATGAAATCATTCGTGCCGTCACTGAACACGGCTACACCGTTCCCACCCCGATTCAGATGCAGGCGATTCCCGCCGTGCTGGCAGGTGGCGATCTGTTGGCCGGGGCGCAAACTGGCACCGGCAAGACTGCCGGTTTTACCCTACCCATCCTGCATCGCCTATCCAACAAGAACGTCAAGGGGCCATCCAGTGGACGCCCACCGATACGCGCCTTGATACTCGTCCCCACCCGCGAACTCGCGGCACAGGTAGAGGAGAGCGTGCGCGTCTATGGCAAATATCTGAAGCTAAGTTCGATGATCATGATCGGTGGCGTCAATATCAATCCGCAAATCACGCGCCTGAAAAGCCGTGTGGATATTCTGGTCGCCACGCCGGGGCGTTTGCTGGATCACGTTCAGCAAAAAACCCTCGACTTGTCGCACGTTGAAATTCTGGTGCTGGACGAAGCGGAT
Source organism: Thiobacillaceae bacterium (assembly GCA_043740065.1). Taxonomy (GTDB): domain Bacteria; phylum Pseudomonadota; class Gammaproteobacteria; order Burkholderiales; family Thiobacillaceae; genus UBA6918. The sequence goes on from JAYUCZ010000225.1 coordinate 1,951, forward strand.
CGCATGCTCGACATGGGATTTATCCGCGACATCAAAAAAGTGCTTGCCGTGGTGCCCAAACAGCGCCAGACCTTGTTGTTTTCGGCCACCTTCTCCGACGAAATCAAAACGCTGGCGAACAGTTTGTTGAATCAACCGGTGTGTATCGAAGTTGCACGTCGCAATACCGCGTCCGAACTCGTCGATCAATCGATGCATCTGGTGCCGCAGGCGCACAAGCGCGATTTGTTGAGCCATTTGATCCGGCGTCACGATTGGAAACAGGTGCTGGTATTTACCCGCACCAAACACGGCGCGAACAAGCTCGCCGAAAAACTGATCAAGGATGGCATCAGCGCGGCGGCGATTCACGGCAACAAAAGTCAGGGCGCGCGCACCAAGGCGCTGGCGCAATTTAAGGATGGCAGTATTGGCGTGCTGGTTGCAACCGACATCGCCGCGCGCGGTATTGATATCGACCAGTTGCCGCAAGTGGTGAATTTTGAATTGCCCAACGTCGCCGAAGATTATGTGCATCGCATCGGCCGCACCGGCCGTGCAGGCAGCACCGGTTCGGCGCTGTCGCTGGTGGATAGCGAAGAAATGGGTTACCTGAAAGACATCGAAAAACTGATCAAGCGCTCTATTGTGCGCGTGGAAATCGAAGGCTTTGTCCCGCCGCTCAAATCCGAGCTGATGTCGGAAGAGCGTCCGCCGCGTCCCCCTCAGGGCCGAGGCCAACCGAACGGGCGTAATGCACGCAATAGCTCGCCGGCGAATCGCTCATCCGGTGATCGCGCGCAACCAGGCAACTCGCGCAACAAGCCCGCTGCGTCTGGCGCGCGTAGCACCCAGCCTGCAGCGGCACCGCGCAATGGTCCGCCCGCCGCACGCAAGCCGCGTCCGCAGGCGGCGCTGTTTTCGGCCAAACCCGGCACACGCGGGCATTAAACAACGCGCGGATTTTGCAGATGGAGACACTGCACAGTTACGACGATCTGCCTTACGACAGCTTGCCTCTGCCGGAAACCCAGCCGGATTTTCTGGCTGCGATCGCTGCGCTGCATGGCTACTCGGCGCCCGATCCGCGGCGTGCCCGCGTGCTGGAACTGGGTTGCGCCTCGGGCGGCAATCTGATTCCGTTGGCCTTTCATTATCCCGAAGCCGAATTCGTCGGCATCGAGCTTTCGCGCGTGCAGGCCGAGGCCGGCGCGCAATTTATTGCAAAGCTGGGCCTGGGCAATGTGCGCATTCTGCACGCCGATCTGGCGGCCCTGCCCGAGGGCTTGGGACATTTCGATTACATCATCGCGCACGGCGTATTTTCCTGGGTGCCGCCTGCGGTGCAGCAGGCGCTGCTGCGTGTTTGTCGCGACTCTCTCTCCCCGCAAGGCC
>JAYUCZ010000226.1:0-3320 GCA_043740065.1 Thiobacillaceae bacterium
GATACCACTCTTTTTTATGCGTGCGCTGCTGCGCCGGAAGTATCTCCACAAACTCGCCGATCTCGGCACGCATGAAACCCCAAGCGCGTTGCAAGTGCCGGATCAAGGAATGCGACTTGTACTGCGTCAGCACGCCAATGCGACGAATGCCCGAGTTGACGCAATTGGACAACGGGAAATCAATAATGCGGTACTTGCCACCAATCGGCACCGCCGGTTTCGCGCGCCATGCGGTCAAGTCTTTGAGCCGCGAACCTTCGCCGCCCGCCAGCACCAGCGCCAGCGTTTTGCGCGTCAACTCCGTCACCGTTTTGGGTTCGGTGTAATAGCGATAAAGCCGTTCCTGTTCGTCCTTGTCGATCGTCATGTCTTGCTCCGGTTAGGTTAAGCCGAGGTGATGCCAAATGCCAGTTGAATCGCGCCCGCCAGCCCCAGCCGCGTCTGGGTAATCAGAAAAATTGGCGTGCGTTCGACCACGCCGCACATCCGCCCCTTGCTGGCCGCCACCGCCATAAAACGCGGCGCGGTCATGCGCTCCGTCATGTGCGCCGCCACGCCGCCCGCGATATACAGGCCGCCAACCGGCTGATACAACAACGCAACATTGCCGACCCAGGCCGCATACATCTCCACAAACAAATCCAGCGCCAGCACCGCAGCCGGATCGCCCGACGCGGCCAGCGCGCTCAGTCTGACACCGTCCACCGATTGCTGCGCAAAAGCATCGGGCAGACACTGCCCAAGCTCAACACGGCAAAAACAATACAGGTCATGCATCGCCGACCCGGAAACCACCCGCTCCCACGACACATGCGCCTGTTTTTTTCGCAGGGATTCGAGCAAGCGCCCCTGCATGGCATTGGCTGGCGCAAAGTCGCTATGTCCGGCTTCGGTCGCAAAACTTTGATAGTCGCCGTTTACACCGGCCACCATGTAGGCCAGCCCCAAACCGGTGCCCGCCCCGGTAACAACACGCACGCCACCCGGCTTTGCCGCAACGGCATTCAACGCCACCCAATCGGTTTCCGCCAACGTCGCCACGCCTGCGGCTGCCGCCTGAAAGTCGTTGACAAAACAAACCCTGTCGATGCCCAGTGTAGCCCGCATGGCAGAAGCCTCCAGTGTCCAGTCGAGATTGGTCAACTTGACGCGCTGCCCGGCCAGCGCGCCCGGCAATGCCAGCAACAACAACTCTGGTGGCTCAGTCACACCGGCATCCGCGATGAATTGACGCAACAGGCTATCCGCCGAAGCAAAATCGGCACTCGGATAGCGACGTTCGAAACGCAGCCGACGCTCCCCCGCTTGCGACACGGCAAGCCAGGCCAGCCAACTTTTTGTTCCGCCAATATCCCCTGCAATGATTTGCATATGCAACCGCTATTCCCCAACACTTGTTCTATAGTCAAGCAAGACCCGCGCCACACCCGCATAAAATTGCTGACCATACTCTAACTATAGGACAGCTCTATGTCGCACTGATGAATTCACTTCGTGCGCACCAAAAACATGCCTGGAAACACTGCGCTGCACCTTGTTGGGCGGACAATCCGCCATTGCCGCTGGCCGGTTTGACACGCCTCGCGCCCCAATACCTTTGTAACCTGCCTGTACAAGGCTTGTGTCATCCTGAAGAAAAAAATGCTTGATCGGCATGAAGTTTGCGTTAGTCCCATATAAAAATCATTCAAAACCATCCAGAAAACCTGAAAGGATAATCATGCAAATCGGACTTTACGGCTTGGGCAAGATGGGTGCCAATATGGCGCGGCGACTCGCGCGTGGCGGCATCAAGCCTGCACTGCTCAACCGCACCTATCAGGTCAGTGCGGAATTGGCCGAGGAAACCGGCGGGCTGGCCTGTCAGGACGAGCAGACGTGGCTGAACAGTCTGGACTCGCCGCGCATCGCCTGGCTGATGTTACCGGCAGGCGCGGCCACTGAAGCCGCTATCCAGACCCTGCTGCCCATGCTCAATCCGGGCGATATTCTGGTCAATGGCGCGAATGCCTATTATCAGGACGCGCAACGCCATGCGCGCTTGCTCGCAGAGCGTGGCGTGCTGTTTGCAGATGCTGGCGTATCCGGCGGCATCTGGGGGCTGGAAAACGGCTATGCCCTGATGGTGGGCGGCGAAAAACAGGCCATTAGTGCGCTTGAACCGTTTCTGAAAATACTCGCGCCCACCCCCGACTCGGGCTGGTTGCATTGCGGCCCGGCGGGTTCCGGGCACTTTGTGAAAATGATCCACAACGGCATCGAGTACGGCATGATGCAGGCGTTTTCCGAAGGTTTTGCGTTGATGCAGGGCAAGACCGAATTTGATCTTGACCTGGCCGCGATTGCGGAAATGTGGCGACACGGCAGCGTGGTGCGTTCCTGGCTGCTGGATTTGAGCGCCGAATTTCTGGCGCACGACAGCACGCTGGCGGACGTTTCAAGTATCGTGGCGGATTCTGGCGAAGGCCGCTGGACAGTGCTGGAATCGGTACAACAGGGCATCCCCGCCCCGGTGATGAGCCTGGCCTTGATGGCGCGATTTGACAGCCAGGGCAAGGCCGATTTTGGCAACAAGATGCTGGCCAAAATGCGTCAGGCCTTCGGTGGTCACGCCCTAGGCAATTCCGAACAGCGCGGTCACGCGCCAGGCAATTCTGAACAGCGTGGTCACGCCCTAGGCAATCAAACCAAATGAACGCCTTCGTACCCGACACCCCCTGCGTGTTCGTCATCTTTGGCGCGACGGGCAATCTGGCCTCCAGGAAGCTGCTGCCCGCGCTGTATCACCTGGAACAGGGCGGCAGCCTGCCCGAGCATCTGAGTTTTATCGCCTATTCGCGCCGCCCCTGGGGCAATGCAGAATGGCAAAACCATCTGCGCGAGCTGCTGAAAAAAAATCTTGGTGCGCGGTATAACGAAACCATTTGCAGCCGTTTCGTGGCGCGCTTCCATTATCTGGGCGGCGACCTGTATCAGGCCAAGGATTACCAAAGCCTCGCCGATCTGATCGGCCAGCCGAAGGGTGGCGGTGTGTGTACCAGCGTGGTGTTTTACCTGGCCATCAAACCGGCAGAATTTAGCGTGGTCATCAACAACCTGACGGCGGCCGGACTCAACGACAGCAACGCCTGGCGGCGGGTGGTGATCGAAAAGCCGTTCGGCGAAGACATCGAAAGTGCGCGCATGCTCAACCAGTTGCTGCACAAGCATTTTCAGGAAGAGCAGATTTACCGCATCGACCATTTCATGGGCAAGGAAACCGTGCAGAACCTGCTGGTGTTTCGCTTTGCCAACACCCTGATCGAGCCGTTGTGGAACCG
>JAYUCZ010000227.1:0-3318 GCA_043740065.1 Thiobacillaceae bacterium
TGCAGACAAGAAAACCAACTCAGAGGGCATGCAGCTTGCGGATTTGACAGCACGCCCGATAGGCTTATCGGTGTTGCGGCCGGAACAGGCCAACCGTGCGCATGCTGTGCTGGAAAAGAAGTTTTGCCGGGATGGCAATGGTGTGAAAGCAGGGATTGGATTAAAAGTGTTCCCCTAGAAAGTCGAAGGGCCTCCGGGTAGTCCCAGAAGCCCAGCGCCGACCGGGTAGTCCCAATCCACTTGTTACGAACTATAAATGCCGCTCTGATAGAAATCAAGTTATCCACAGAGTTATTCCTGACTTGTCTCAATGAACCTAACTTAAATGACACAAACCGCCTCCCACCCCTGGCTTGCCGCCTTCAAGGTTTATGCGCACCCCCGCGTTGTCGGGATGCTGTTTCTGGGTTTTTCCGCCGGTCTGCCGCTGCTGCTGGTGCTGGGCACGCTGTCGTTCTGGTTGTCGGAGGCGAAAATCGACCGCGCCACTATCGGCCATTTAAGCTGGGTGGGGCTGGCCTATGGCTTCAAGTTTGTGTGGTCGCCGCTGGTGGACAGAATGCCCTTGCCGATACTCACCAAGCTGCTGGGACGGCGGCGGGCGTGGTTGTTGTTGTCGCAGGTTTGCATTGTGCTGGCGTTGCTGGGATTGGCGAATTCCGACCCGGCATTGAACCTGACGCACACGGTGTATTTTGCGCTGGCAGTGGCGTTTGCGTCCGCCACCCAGGACATCGCGCTGGATGCTTACCGTATCGAGGCAGTGGAAGCCGAAAAACAGGGCGCGATGGCGGCCACTTATCAGGCCGGTTATCGGATTGCCATGATTACGGCGGGCGCGGGCGCGTTGTGGATTGCGGCGGCAGCTGACCCCAGCGAGTTGACCTATGATTTTCGCCCGTGGCAAGTGGCGTACACGGTGATGGCGGCGCTGATGGCGGTGGGGATGGTGACGACGCTGATTATCCGCGAACCGCAATCCAAAGCACCCACAACACCCATCGCACCGCAAGGTTTGCTGAACTGGGTGGTCAGTTCTTACACCCAGCCGTTTGTGGATTTTTTCCACCGCTTTAAATGGCAGGCGCTGCTGATTCTTGCGCTGATTGCGGTGTACCGGATTTCCGATGTGGTGATGGGGGTGATGAGCAATCCGTTCTATCAGGAAATGGGCTTTACCAAGGCCGAGGTGGCGAACGTGTCCAAGGTCTATGGTGTCATCATGACCATTGTCGGCGCGGGGCTGGGCGGCCTGTTGATCCTGCGCATCGGCATCATGCGCACGCTGTTTCTGGGCGCAGTGCTGTCCGCCGCCACCAATCTGCTGTTTGTGTGGTTGGCCGGGCGCGGGCATGACATCTCGGCATTGATGCTCACCGTGTCGGCGGACAATCTTTCGGCAGGCATCGCCTCCAGCGCGTTTGTGGCCTATCTGTCCAGCCTGGTGAATCAGGCGTATTCGGCCACGCAGTACGCGCTGTTCACTTCGGTGATGTTGTTGTTGCCCAAGTTCATCGCGGGTTTCTCCGGCGAGTTTGTTGATGCCTGGGGCTGGGCGAATTTCTTTACCGGCACGGCACTGATTGGCGTGCCGGTGCTGGTGCTGGTGTGGCTGGCTTCCAGGGATCAGGGAAAACCGTGATCGAATTTTCTCTTCTCTCCGCGCTGCTCGTCGGGTTGTTTGGCGGGGTGCATTGCGTGGGTATGTGTGGCGGGATTGTCGCTGCGTTTTCGTTTCGCGCAGACGGCACAGCACCGCCGTTTCGGCTGCATGTCGGCTACAACATCGGGCGGGTGTTGTCTTACACGCTGTTTGGCGCATTGGCGGGGGCGTTGGGCGCGTCGCTCAACCTGCTGGAAATCCGTCCGCTGCAAATCGCACTGTATGTGATTGCGCAAGGCGTGATGATTTTGCTGGGGCTATATCTGGCCGGGTTTAATCAGTGGGTGCTGGTGTTTGAAAAGCTCGGCGGCGTGTTGTGGAACAAGCTGCAACCGGCGTTCAAAAAATTGCTGCCGGTCAAAAACCTGCCCGGCGCATTGCTGGCAGGCATGGCCTGGGGCTGGCTGCCGTGCGGGCTGGTGTATTCGATTTTGATTTCCGCCTTTGCCGCTGGCAGCGCCACCTCTGGCGCGGCGCTGATGATGGCGTTTGGCCTGGGTACGCTGCCAAATTTGCTGGGCATGGCGCTGTTTGCACGGCATATCCAGCCGTTCATGCAGCGGCTTGGGGTGCGCAGAGCCGCCGGGCTAATGGTGTCCGGGTTTGGGGTGTGGGGGTTGGTGCGGATGGCGCTTTAAGGCGGGGAAGGGGGAAGGGAACGCGCTTCGCGCTCAAGGGGGAAGGGTAAAATTCTTCCCCCTTCCCCCTTCACCCTTCACCCTATTTGTAGAATTTCTGGTTAAACGTGACTTCGCGCTTGGGCTCGCCCGCCGATTCGACGGTAACGGTAAATTTCAGCGTATCCGGCGGCACCACCCGAAACTCGCCAAGATAGTAAACCGCCGCGCCTTCCTTGATTTCACGCATGTCGATATTGCCAAGCTGGTTGTTGATATTGACCAGATAGGCGGTCAGTTTGGCCGGGATGGGCTGCGCTACACCCATGGCGTTTTTTTTCAGCACCGAGATGGTGACGATGCCGCGCGTTTTACTGCGGTCGATCTTGTAGGCCTTGGCAACATCCGGCAACAGGTCGCTGGACAGCATGGCGTTGTAGTGAACTTCAACTTTGCCAAACTTTTCCGCCTGGTCGGCGTGTGCCGCAAAAGGGATGAAAAAAACCGGGAGCAGTGCAAGCCAACGAATCATGATGTTTCCTCCTTATGATTATCGAATTCACAATATAGCCAATTGGTGTTATCTGGGAAGTCCTTTCAGCCAGTCAAGCATGTCGTTCAATGTCTGCGTTGCCGCTTGATTGAGCGCCTTGTGCGCACCAGCGGCATCGAAACCTGTTACCGCGACGGACTGGCTGAAGGTCTTCCTGGCCACCAGACTACGCGTTTTCAAATCGACAAGTTCGGCGCGCAATTCCATTCTTGCCACGCCAGGTTGCTGGTTGGCATCATGGAAAAACTCAACGATATCCGTCGTCAACAATAAATCGCCACGCACATTGCTGCTGGTTGACGCAACCGCCGAGTAGGTCTTTTCCATCTCCAGCCGGTTCAGCAACAAATCGGAAAAGCGCTTGCCGGCACGTTCGCTCCAGCGTGCAAACTGATAATAACCACGCGTACCGGGTTGCTTGCTGAAGGCCATGCCGTCGGTGTCATAGAATGCCCCGGCCTGCGTATCAACCAAGACCAGAACAC
>JAYUCZ010000228.1:0-17677 GCA_043740065.1 Thiobacillaceae bacterium
GGGGGATTTGCGCAACAGGTTTTGAGCACGGTTTCGGGGGTGGAAAGCGCCGGTTTTTTGGGCGGCTTTTCTGCCCAATACTTCGCACAATGTATATTATGTAAAATCATAGACCTTAAATAAAACCAGATGTCTGTCATCCGGTTTTATTGGCTCACTACTCCCACTCAATCGTCCCCGGCGGTTTGCCAGTGATATCGTAAGTGACGCGGTTGATGCCGCGAATTTCGTTGATGATGCGGTTGGAGACTTTGCCCAGTAGCGAATATGGCAACTCGGCCCAGTGCGCGGTCATGAAGTCTTGGGTCTGCACGGCACGCAGCGCGATGACGTAATCGTAGGTGCGTCCGTCACCCATCACACCAACGGCCTTGACCGGCAAAAAGACGGCAAACGCCTGGGATGTCTTTTCATACCAGCCACTTGCGTGCAGTTCTTCAATAAAAATGTTATCTGCGCGGCGCAGTAAATCGGCGTATTCCTTTTTAACCTCGCCGAGAATGCGCACGCCCAAACCGGGCCCCGGGAACGGATGGCGATACACCATGTCATGTGGCAAGCCGAGCGCCACGCCCAATTCACGCACTTCGTCCTTGAACAGTTCGCGCAAGGGTTCCAACAACTTGAGTTTCATGTCGTCCGGCAAGCCGCCGACATTGTGGTGGCTCTTGATGGCATGGGCTTTATTGTTTTTTGCGCCTGCGGATTCGATCACGTCGGGATAAATGGTGCCCTGAGCAAGCCATTTGGCATTTTTAAGTTTTTCGGACTCGGCCTGGAATACCGCCACAAACTCGCCGCCGATAATCTTGCGTTTTCTTTCAGGCTCGGAAACCCCGGCCAGCTTGCCCATGAATTGCTCGGTAGCATCAACATGGATGACCTTGACACCAAGACTCCTGGCGAAGGTTTCCATCACCTGCTCTGCTTCATTCAGGCGCAATAGGCCGGTATCGACAAATACGCAGGTGAGTTGATCGCCTATAGCGCGATGGATCAGCGCGGCCGCTACGGAGGAATCTACACCACCGGATAAGCCCAAAATCACCTCATCGCTACCGACTTCGGCCTGGATTTTGGCAATCGCCTCACCGATGTAATCCGGCATGTTCCAGTCTTGTCCGCAGCCGCAGATGTCGTGAACAAAGCGGTTGATAATGGCCTTGCCTTGCAGGGTGTGGGTGACTTCGGGGTGGAACTGCACAGCATAGTAATGGCGTGTTTCATCGAACATGCCAGCAATGGGGGTGGAAGCGTTTTCACACATTACGCTGAACCCGGGCGGAAGCTGGTCAACACGGTCGCCGTGGCTCATCCACACATCCAGCCAGCATTTTCCGTCCGGGTCGGCGCGATCCTGTATCTCGCTCAACAACTTTGAGTACCCTCTCGCACGCAACTCGGCATAACCGTATTCGTGATGGCTGGCATTGACGACCTTGCCGCCAAGTTGCGCGGCCATGGTCTGCATGCCATAGCAAATACCTAACACCGGCACACCCAGATCAAACACCGCCTGCGGCGCACGCGGAGTTTCTTCTTCTGTGACCGAAGACGGGCCGCCGGAAAGAATCACCCCTGCCGGGTTAAATTCACGGATGAATTGTTCAGTGACATCATAGGGATGCAGCTCACAGTAAACATTGGCCTCACGCACGCGGCGGGCGATGAGCTGGGTGTATTGGGAGCCGAAATCGAGGATGAGGATTTTTTGATGCATGTTGTCAGGGGTCAGGGGTCAGGGGTCAGGGGTCAGGGGTCAGGGGTCAAAAGAAAAGCCGCGCACAGCGCGACTTTCCCTGAATCCTGACCCCTAAATCCTGATCCCTATTCAACACGATAATTAGGCGCTTCCTTGGTGATCTGCACGTCGTGAACGTGCGACTCGCGGATACCGGCGGCGGTAATTTCAACAAACTCGGCTTTGGCGTGAACTTCTGCGATGGACTGACAGCCCAGGTAGCCCATGCTGGAACGCAAGCCGCCCATCAGTTGGTGGATGACCCCCAACACGCTGCCCTTGTACGGCACGCGCCCCTCGATGCCTTCCGGCACGAGCTTGTCGGCGTTGGCTTCGTTGTCCTGAAAATAGCGATCCTTGGAGCCTTGTGCCATTGCGCCCAGCGAACCCATGCCACGGTAGGATTTGTAGGAACGTCCCTGATATAGCTCGACTTCGCCAGGCGCTTCTTCTGTGCCAGCCAGCAAGCCGCCGAGCATGACGCAATCCGCGCCAGCGGCGATGGCTTTGGAAATATCACCGGAAAAACGAATGCCGCCATCCGCAATCACGCCAACTCCAGTGCCCGCCAGCGCATCTGCCACATTGGACACTGCGGAAATTTGCGGCACGCCCACACCCGCCACAATCCGCGTAGTGCAAATAGAACCCGGGCCAATACCGACCTTAACTGCGTCCGCTCCGTGATCCACCAGCGCTTTTGCGGCACTGGCTGTGGCGATGTTGCCGCCTATCACTTGCACATGCGGAAAGCGCTTCTTGACCCATTCCACCCGGCTCAACACGCCACGCGAATGGCCGTGTGCGGTATCCACCACGATCACATCCACGCCTGCGGCGACCAGCAACTCGATGCGCTCGTCGTTATCCGCGCCCACGCCGACCGCCGCGCCGACCCGCAAACGCCCCTGCTCGTCTTTGCTGGCCAAAGGATGCTCGGTGGCTTTTTGAATATCCTTGACGGTAATCAAACCCTTGAGTTCGAAATTATCGTTAATGACCAGCACGCGCTCCAGGCGGTGCTTGTGCAGCAAGGCCATCGCTTCTTCGAGACTTGCGCCCTCCTTCACCGTCACCAGACGCTCACGCGGGGTCATGATGCTGAAAATCTGCTGGTCGAGATTGGTTTCAAAGCGCAGATCGCGGTTGGTGACGATGCCGGCCACTTTGCCGTCGGCACCGATAACGGGCAGGCCGGAAAATTTGAGCTGACGCGAAATGTTCATCACATCACGCACACTCATCTCGGGTGTAATGGTGACGGGATCTTTCACAACGCCGGATTCAAAGCGCTTGACCTTGGCGACTTCTGCCGCTTGCGCCTTGGCGTTCATGTTTTTGTGAACAATGCCGATGCCGCCTTCTTGAGCCAGCGTAATCGCCAGGCGCGCTTCAGTCACGGTATCCATCGCAGCGGATAGAACGGGAATATTTAACTGTATGTTGCGGGTCAGGCGGGTTTTCAGGCTGACATCACGCGGGAGAATGTCTGACTGGGCAGGGACAAGCAGAACGTCGTCGAAGGTCAGGGCTTTTTGTATTACGCGCATCGCTTTGATTCCTCGTCAAAAGCGGATTATACGGGATGGGCAATGCTCAAACAAATTTCAGCACATACTTTGCATATAACCACGCTTGGTTGAAAACTACCACCCAAAACCCCCATAAATATGTTGACGAATCTGGCTGAAGGGGCTAATTTCCAGTCCATCCGGTTTGGCCGGCCACAACAGAAAATTCTACAAAGAATTTTTAAAGAATACTAAAGAGGAGACTAGTAATGCGCAATACTCTGCTTGCCCTGGCTGCAGCTTCCCTGATGACCCTGGGCGGATGCGCCAATCAAATGGCAGCCTCGGACACCAAACCGGCCGAACCTGCCAAACCCACGATTACCGCCGAAGCCAAAGCCGCACTGACTGCCGCTCAAACCGCCGCCAAGGATGCCAAGGCCAAAGGCGCACTGTGGACCACCGCAGAAACCGCACTGAAAGCTGCCGAAGCCGCTGCCGAAAAAGGCGATAGTGAAGGCGTGATGAAAAACACAAAAACCACCAACGATCAAATTAAAAGAGGCTTGGAACAAACCGCTTACCCGGTGCTTCAACTTAAAGACCTGTAATACGGCTTAAGTCGCAATAAAAAACGGGAGCTTCTGGCTCCCGTTTTTTATTTGGCTTTTTAACCCGGATGTTTTATAAATTCGCATGATGATCGCGCAGGATTTTGTTTTGTAGGGGAATTTTGAGAAGGAGTGGCGTAGTGGTTCATACGCCCGACTGAACAAAATTTCCATACGAAACAAAAGACCAGCGAGGGCATGTGTCAATTTATGAAACATCCGGGTTAAGCAGGCATATCCCCACCGCCCTTTTTCATCACTTTGCCCTCTTCCGCCCGTTTGCGTCGCACTTCCTTGGGGTCGGCAATCAGCGGACGGTATATCTCCACGCGATCCTTGTCACGCAGTACCGCCCCGAGTTCCGATGACTTGTTCCACACGCCCGCCTTGGTCGCAGCCAGATCAATTTCAGGATGTTTTTTCAGTATGCCGGATAGATTAACCGCCTGTTCCAGCGTGCTGCCTTGTGGAATATGTAGCGCAATAAGTGTCTGCTCATGCGCAAGCGCATAAACAATCTCAACTCGGATTAACGTATCTTCGCTCATACAGGATTTTTCAGGGTGTGATCGGCTCTGCTAACAAACGCATCAACAAAGGTGTTGGTAATGTGATTGAACACAGGAGTAAGCAAGGCTTCGAATGCGCGATTAGAAAAATGATACTCAAGGCTGAATTCTATCTTGCAAGCCAATTCTGAGAGGGAGTAAAAGCGCCAATGTCCCTGCAAATGGCTAAATGGCCCATCCTGCAAACTTAAATTCATCGTGCCAAGCCCCGCATTCAACTCACCGGGGAGCTGCTTGGTATTTTCAGTTGTAAAGCTTTGCTTGACCCCCATGTAGCTGATGAGAATTGTAGCGATTGTTGTTTGCTCATCGCGCCACTTGACATCTGTTCCGCCGCACCAGGGCAGGAAGCGGGGATAATCTTCCACGCTGTCCACCAGATTAAACATGGCCGTTGCAGAATGTTCAACGAGGACGGATTTTTCAACTTTTGCCATTGCGGCGAATATCTCTGACAGAGCCAAGTAAAATAGTGATTTTACGGAAAGCGGATGCGGCATGAGCATCACAGACAATAAAAAAGCCTTCCACGACTATTTCATCGAAGAAAAGCATGAAGCCGGGCTGGTATTGGAAGGCTGGGAGGTCAAGTCCATCCGGGCTGGCCGCGCCAACCTGAAGGAAGCCTATGTCGTACTCAAGAATGGTGCGGTTTTCCTGATTGGTTGCCATATCAGCCCACTGCCAACAGCGTCCACACACATTAACCCGGATCCCATCCGTAGTCGCAAACTGCTATTGCATGCCGAAGAAATCAGCAAGCTGATTGGCAAGGTGGAACGTGCCGGTTATACCCTGGTGCCGCTTAACCTGCATTATTCAAAGGGGCGCATCAAACTGGAAATTGGTCTGGCCAAGGGCAAAAAACAGCACGACAAGCGTGTGGCAGAAAAAGAGAAAGAATGGAAACGCGAACAATCGCAGTTCATGAAACAGGCAACACGCAATCGCACAGAATAATCCCGGATAATATTTGATCGGTTTTACAACACCAATAGTGCCGTTTCTCTGCCAGAAACCGTCAAAACCTTGTGGAAACAGCCTGGATTGGCTACGATGGCTGCACGTCACAAATGTTTTCTGGAGAAGCACGATGTTAAATACATTGCCAACTTATGAAGTCGAGTTCATTCCGGTGGAACGCCGCATGGATGACCGCAGGGCTAACCCCAATGCAGGCTTGCCGCGTGGTGTGACGGAAGACCGACGCAAGGTGGGTGGCCGCAGGGAAACCCAAGCTGCGCAAGCCAACCAGCGATCTGCCTGAATTCTTGCAAAGCCCATTGCAAAGCCCCGAACGGGGCTTTGTGCATTTATGCGTCGCCGCTCGCCAGAACCGTCACTCCCCTGCCTTGCCCCATTCGCCCGATTACCTGTGATGCCGAGAAACCATCGGCAAACAGCACGCGCTTAACCTCATCCAGCGCTTCTTCCTTGCATGAAACAAGCAGACCACCGCTAGTTTGTGGGTCGCAAAGCAGCTTGCGTTGCCAATCCTGGATGTCGGCAAAAAGCGCAACATCACTGCCATAACTCGCCCAGTTGCGTTCCGCCGCGCCTGGCGAGAAACCAGCCTGAATCAACTCCAGCGCGATTGGATGCACCGGCAAGTCAGAAAAATTGATTTCCGCAGATAAACCAGAGCCACGGCAGATTTCCAGCAAATGACCCAACAACCCAAAGCCCGTTACGTCGGTCAGCGCGTTAACGCCAGGCATGTTTGCCAACGGGACACCCGCAGTGTTGAGCTGGGTGGTTGAAGACAGCATCTGAGCGTAGCCTTCGGGCGTTAATTTGCCCTTTTTCATCGCGTCGGCAAACACGCCTATCCCCAACGGTTTAGCCAAAATCAGCACGTCCCCAGCCTGAGCCTGGTCGTTGCGCTTTACGTTGTCTGGATGCACAACGCCAATTCCAACCAGACCATAAATGGGTTCTGGCGCGTCAATCGAGTGTCCGCCAGCAATGGGAATTCCTGCTGCACGACAGACTGACTCGCCGCCCGCGAGAATCTGGCGGATGACATCGGTTGGCAATTTACCGATGGGCATCCCAACGATAGCCAATGCAAATAACGGCTTGCCGCCCATTGCATAGACATCGGATAAAGCATTGGTTGCCGCGATTCGCCCAAAATCGAAGGGATCATCGACAATGGGCATAAAGAAATCGGTGGTCGCAACAATCGCCTGACTATCGTTGAGGCGATACACTGCGGCATCGTCACTCGATTCCGTACCCACCAACAAATCGGCAAACCCGCTCATCGGCGCACTTTGAGACAGAATTTCCTGCAATACGGCGGGCGCAATTTTGCAGCCGCATCCGCCACCGTGTGACAATTCAGTCAGTCGAATACTCATTTTTAATGACAGCCATCTTGAAATCTGAAAACGCCGCAACCGTATCACAAAACACTATGGCTCAAATGTCGCCCATGCAATTATTGCCGGAGCGGCTGGCGGGTTATACCGAGATTATCGACGCACGTACGCCTACCGAGTTTGCCGAGGATCATATTCCGGGCGCAATCAATCTGCCGGTGCTGGACAATGAAGAGCGCATCCGGATCGGCACATTGCACAAACAAGCCTCCGCATTTGAGGCCAAAAAAGCTGGCGCAGCACTGGTTTCACGGCATATCGCCGACTATCTGGAAGCGCATTTTTCAGGCAAGCCGATTAATTACAAGCCGTTGATTTACTGCTGGCGTGGCGGCAATCGCAGCGGGGCATTGGCGCATGTGTTATTACGCATTGGTTTTAAAGCCGAGCAACTTGAAGGGGGTTACAAAGCATTTCGGCGTTTGGTGATTGCCGAATTGGAAACTTTGCCGCACCAGTTCAACTTTATAACCGTTTGCGGCCCCACAGGCAGCGGCAAAAGCCGGTTGCTGCAAGCTTTGCATTTCTGTGGTGCGCAAGTGCTGGATCTGGAAGACCTGGCCGCGCATCGCGGTTCATTGCTAGGCGGGTTGCCCGACCAGCCGCAGCCTAGCCAGAAAAAACTGGAAAGCGCAATCTGGTGGAAATTGCGCGGTTTCAACCCAGAAAAGCCGGTCTTTGTAGAATCAGAAAGCAAGAAAATCGGTAATCTGCATCTTCCCGATACGCTGCTAGGCAAAATGCGCAGCGCAAGCAGCCTTTGGCTGGAAGCCAGCATTGAGCAAAGAGTGCAATTACTGCTGGAAGATTATTCGCACTTTCCCCCGCTGCCTGACATGCTGCTGGAGAAAATCAGCCATCTGCTTGACCTGCGCGGCCATGAAGTCATTACGCGATGGGGAAACATGATTTGTGCTGCAAAGTGGCCTGAGTTTGTGCGCGACATGCTGGAAACCCATTACGACCCGGCCTACCAAAAATCGTTAACCCGGAATTACTCAGCGCGAAATGATGGTGATTTTTCGCCCTCTGACACCAGCCAGGAAACGTTCTCCTTGACGGGGATTCAGAAAAGCGACTTCACTGAACTGGCCAAACGTGTCCTTGTTAAGTGTTAAGCAGCCAGCGGCCTAACAACTGATAGCTTGCGCCATGCTCGGTGGTGGAGGCCGCGACCAGGGCAAATTCGTCCACCTTCCATGTTATGGGTACAAATGGGACCTGGGTGGTACAGCGGGTATTTCTGAGTAGTGTGGCGTGCGGCTTGAACGGGCGTTCATCGAAGGAAAAGCCGTGCGCTTCCAGTGCATCTTCCAAGCCATGCGCGAGCATCATCAGTTCTTGCGGAACCTCTTCCGGGCTGGCAAAGCCAACTTTGTTGTGTCGCCAGCAGGAAGCCCGATCCAGTTCCATGCTGAATTTCTTACCCTCGATACCCGCCGCAAGTTTTTTCAGTTCATCCAGCCGTTCGACTGGTGTATCACCCAAAAACACCAAGGTTATGTGCAGAGTGTCCGGCTTCATGCGGCGACCATTCCAGGTTTTTTGCAGCTTGCCGCCAAGATCCCACAAATTTAACCGTATCGAATCACTCGGCCACAGCGCAAAAAACAGCCTGATGTGAGACTGCATCAAGCTCGCACCAGCAGACATACGGCCTGTGCTGCGATGCCCTCTCCACGTCCGGCAAACCCCAGCCTTTCAGTGGTGGTCGCCTTGATATTGACCTGATCCAGTTCCACATCCAGATCAGCCGCGATATTGGCCTCCATGTCAGGAATATGCGGCGACATTTTGGGTGCCTGGGCAATAATCGTGGCATCCACATTACCCACCAGCCAGCCCAGCGATTCAAGCTGATCGGCCACGTCTCTTAGCAACTTGCGCGAATCAATATTCTTGAATGCCGCATCGTTGTCCGGGTAATGTCTGCCAATATCGCCAAGTCCAGCCGCGCCCAGCAGTGCATCACAGATAGCGTGCAACAGCACGTCGGCATCGGAATGTCCCAGCAAACCTCTTTCGTGCAGTATCTCCACGCCGCCGATAATGAGCTTGCGATTCTCCGCAAAGGCATGCACATCAAAGCCCTGGCCGATTCTGATTGCCATGTCATCCATTTTTTTGTTCTCGCTGTTGTCGCAGGATCAACCCGGCCAATTCCAGATCGCGCGGGTAAGTCACTTTCAAATTGCCGGCATCGCCTTCCACCAGCCTAGGGTTAAGCCCCAACTGCTCGATAGCCGAGGCTTCATCCGTTACCCCGCCCCCGGCGGCTTGTAATGCGCCAAGCAGCAAACCATGCCGAAACATCTGCGGCGTTTGCGCCTGCCAGAGATGCTCGCGCGGCACGGTTTCGGCAATGCGCTGTTCAAGATCGGCGCGTTTAAGCGTATCCGCCAATGGCATGGCCAAAATCCCGCCTACCGGGTCGCTGACCAGTTGCGAGATCATTTTGTCTATGTGTTCGACACGCAGACAAGGCCGCGCCGCATCATGCACCAGCACCCAGTCATCGGCCGCGACCTCACTGGCAATCGCACTCAAGCCGTTAGTCACCGACTGCGCCCGCGTCTCGCCCCCGCACCGCAACACCTTGAGCTTCTCGTGAGAAATACCCTGAACTTCCCAGCATTCATCGCCCGCCGACAACACCACATAAACCCGCGAAATTTGCGGGTGATTCGCCAGCGTCAACAAGGCAAACTCAATCAGCGGTCGCCCCAACAGGGAAAGATATTGCTTGGGTTTTTCCACCCCCATGCGGGAGCCAGAACCCGCAGCAGGAACCAGGGCAAAAAATCGTGACATGGCGGGATTTTAGCAGGCGCACACGCCAATCCAGCGCATCTTCGTCATGTGTTCCAGGGAAGTAGGCCGGTATAATCGCGCACTTGCCGTGATTTTCGTACCATGATTTTTCCCCTTCCCTCTTCCCAACCCGGTCAACGCATTCATGCCCCGTCGCTGGCAGGCTCCAGCGATGCCTGGTATCTGGCCGAGGCGGCGCGTGGCGGCAAGTCGCTGGCGGTGTTAACCGCTAACGCCTGGGACGCGCAACGGCTATTGGAGGAAATCCGCTGGTTTGCGCCCGAGCTGAGCGTGCATCTGTTTCCGGACTGGGAAACGCTGCCTTACGACACGTTTTCGCCACACCCGGATTTGGTCTCGGAACGTTTGGCCACGCTGTACCAGCTTGCACGCGGGCAATTTCAGATTGTGCTGGCACCGCTTTCAACGGCTTTATATCGGCTGGCACCACCGTCGTTTTTGCTGGCGCATACGTTTTTTCTCAAGCAGGGCGAGAAGTTCGACGAGGCGGCGTTTCGCGAGCAAATGCGTCAGGGGGGCTACACCCACGTTAATCAGGTGTATTCGCCGGGCGAGTTTTCGGTACGCGGCGGCTTGATCGACCTGTTTCCGATGGGCAGCGTGTTGCCTTACCGGATTGACCTGTTTGACAAGGAAATCGAAACTTTGCGGGCGTTTGATGTGGACACGCAGCGCAGTGTGTATCCGGTCAAGGAAGTCAGGCTGTTGCCGGCACGCGAGTTTCCGCTGGACGAGGCGGGCATTACGCGTTTTCGCCAGCAGTTTCGCGACACGTTTGAGGGCGACCCTTCGCGCTCCAGGTTATATAAAGACATCAGCAACGGCCTGGCCCCCGCAGGCATTGAATACAGTCTGCCGCTGTTCTTTGCGCAAACCGCGACGCTGTTTGATTACCTGTTGCCGGGCACCCTGCTAACCCTGCACGGCGACGCGCCCGCTGCCAGCCATGATTTTTGGCAGGACACACAATCGCGCTACAAATTATTGCGCGGCGACAAGGATAGGCCGCTGCTGCCGCCAGAATCGCTGTTTTTAAATACCGAGCAGTTTTTTATTGAGGCTAATCGCTTTGCCAGACTGGATTTAGGCAAGTCGGAAATCAGCGCCAGCGGTGCAGTTCCAGATGTAGTGGTGGATCGTCGTCTGCCGCACCCGATTGCCAGGCTCGCGGGGTTTACCAGCGGTTTTGATGGCAAGACCTTGATCCTTGCGCCCAGCGCCGGGCGGCAAGAAACCCTGATGGAGTATTTGCGCGAGCAGGGCTTGCCCGCCAGCCGTGCCGAAAACTGGCAGGCGTTTCTGGACAGCCCGGCGCGGTTGCAAATCAGCCATGCCGCATTAGCAAGCGGCTTCGTCCACCCCGAAGCCAGACTTGCTGTAATCACCGAAACCGAGCTGTACGCCCTGCCCGCCAAAACCCGGCGTGACAAACGCGTAAAAACCACGCCGGTTGACAACCTGATTCGGGACTTGTCCGAGCTTAAAACCGGCGATCCGGTGGTGCATATTCATCACGGCGTGGGTCGCTATCAAGGGCTGGTTACGATGGATCTGGGCGAAGGCCCGGCAGAATTCCTGCTGCTGGAATACGCTGGCGCAGACAAGCTGTATGTGCCGGTGTCGCAACTGGAAGTCATCGGTCGATATTCTGGCGCAAGCGTGGATGCCGCGCCCTTGCACAAGCTGGGCACCGAGCAATGGGGCAAAGCCCGCCGCCGCGCCATGCAGGCGGCACGCGATACCGCCGCCGAATTACTCAACCTGTACGCTCGCCGCGCCGCACGGGTCGGCCACGCATTCGAGTATTCGGAACAAGACTATCTGGCGTTTGCCGAGAGTTTTGGCTTTGAAGAAACCCCCGACCAAGCCGAAGCGATTCGCGCCACCCTGGCCGACCTGCAAAGCGGCAAGCCCATGGACAGGCTGATTTGCGGCGATGTGGGTTTTGGCAAAACAGAAGTCGCCCTGCGTGCGGCCTTTGCCGCAGTATCCGGCGGAAAACAGGTGGCGCTACTTGCGCCCACTACCTTGCTGGTGGAGCAACACTTTCAGACTTTTAGCGACCGTTTTTCACCCTGGCCGGTGAAGATTGCCGAATTGTCACGCTTTCGCACCGCCAAGGAACAGGCGCTGGCTTTGAAAGAACTTAGTGAGGGCAAGGTCGATATTGTGATTGGCACCCACCGGCTAATCCAAAAAGACGTGGTATTCAAGAACCTTGGCCTGGTGGTGCTAGACGAAGAACACCGCTTTGGCGTGCGCCAGAAGGAGCAGTTAAAACAGTTGCGCTCGGAAGTCGATGTGCTGACTCTGACCGCCACGCCCATCCCGCGCACGCTGGCGATGTCGCTGGAAGGCATCCGCGACTTTTCGATTATTGCCACCGCGCCGCAAAAACGCCTGTCGGTTAAAACCTTCATCCAACCTTTTTCCAATGGCCTGATCCGTGAAGCGGTATTGCGTGAACTGCGGCGCGGCGGTCAGGTTTTTTTCCTGCATAACGAAGTGGACAGCATCCACGCCATGCTGGAAAAACTGCAAAAACTCCTACCCGAAGCACGCATCCGCATAGGCCACGGACAAATGCCGGAACGCGAACTGGAACACGTCATCCGCGATTTTTACCAGCAGCGCTTTGACGTACTGCTCTGCACCACCATTATCGAAACCGGCATCGACATCCCCACCGCCAACACCATGCTGATCAACCGCGCCGACAAATTCGGCCTGGCGCAAATGCACCAGTTGCGTGGTCGGGTCGGCCGTTCACACCATCAGGCGTTCTGTTACCTGCTGGTAGAGGACGACAAAACCATCACACCGCAGGCGAAGAAACGACTGGAAGCCATTCAATTGATGGAAGAACTTGGTGCTGGCTTTCATCTCGCCATGCACGATCTGGAGATACGCGGCGCAGGCGAAGTGCTGGGCGACAAGCAAAGCGGCGACATGCAGGAAGTGGGTTTTGCGCTCTACAACGACATGCTGACTGCGGCAGTAAACAGCCTGAAAGCGGGTCGCGAGCCCGACCTCGCAGAGCCGATCGCAGTCTCCGAAATCAACCTGCACCAGCCTGCCCTGCTGCCCGAAACCTATTGCGCCGATGTGCATGAGCGGCTGGTCATCTACAAGCGCCTGGCCAACTGCAAGGCCGTGGACGACATTACCGAACTGGGCGAAGAACTCATCGACCGTTTTGGCCAGTTGCCAGACCCGGCACGGACGCTGCTGGAAAGCCACAAACTGAGACTGCGCGCCAAACCGTTGGGGATCACCCGACTGGATGCTTCTGCCGATGGCCTGACGTTGCAATTCATCAAGAACCCGCCGATTGATCCGGTTAAAATCCTGTTGTTGGTACAAAGCCGGGCGGGCTTGAAACTGGCGGGCCAAGACCGCCTCAAGCTGCAAAAACCCTTGCCTGACTTGGCCGCGAAAACCGCTGCTGCGTTAGACCTGTTAAATGAATTAAAACCTGCCGAGTAATCAAACATGAGCCTAATCCGCCCCTTCCCTGCCCTGCGCCCCGCGCCTGGTCGTGCCAATGAAGTCATCGCACCGCCGTATGACGTACTTTCCACCAGCGAGGCACGGGTGCGGGCTGTGGGCAAGCCGTTCAGCTTTCTGCATATATCCAAACCGGAAATCGACCTGCCGGAAGGCACCGATCCCTACGCACCCGCCGTGTATGCCAAAGCCGCCGAAAACCTCCAGGCCATTATTGCCACCGGCGTGTTGAAGCAGGATGAGGCCGCGTATTACTACGTTTATCGCATCAACATGCACGGCCATATTCAAACCGGGCTGGTGGCCGCAGCCAGCGTGGCGGACTACGACACCAATAGAATCAGGAAGCACGAGTTCACCCGCCCGGACAAAGAAGACGACCGCGTGCGCCAGATCGACACCACCAACGCGCAAACCGGCCCGGTGCTGCTGGCGTATGCCGACAATGCCGACGTTGATGCGATTCTGGCGAAAACCGCACAGGCCGCGCCAGATACCGATGCCACAGCCGACGATGGCGTGCAGCACACCCTGTGGGTGATGCGCGATGCCGCCGACATTGCCAAAATTACTGCCCTGTTCGATGCCATGAAGGCCATCTACATTGCCGACGGCCACCATCGTTCGGCCTCCGCGTCGCGCATTTGCGCGTCGCGCAAGGCGGCCAATCCGACACACAATGGCAGCGAGCCATACAACGCTTTTTTGTCGGTGGTGTTTCCGGCGCATGAAATGCGCATCATGGATTACAACCGCGTAATCAAAGACTTGAACGGCTTATCTGCGGAAGAGTTTCTGCAAAAAATCCGTGGCGCATTTGACGTTGTGCCTGCCAACGTAGCGGTCAAACCCGTCTGCCCCGGCCAGTTTGGCCTGTATCTCGCAGGCTGCTGGTATCAGTTGAGCGTTAAACCCGAACTGATTCCCGCAGGCGACCCGGTCGCCCGCCTGGATGTCAGCCTGTTACAAAACAATCTGATTGCGCCCGTGCTGGGAATCACCGACCCGCGCCGCGACAAGCGCATTGATTTTGTTGGCGGCATTCGCGGCCTGGTTGAATTGGAAAAGCGCGTCAACAGCGGCGAAATGGCGCTGGCGTTTTCCTTTCATCCTGCAAGCATGAACGACCTGATGGCGGTGGCCGATGCCAACGAAGTCATGCCGCCCAAGTCCACCTGGTTTGAACCCAAACTGGCGGATGGTATGGCCTCGCATATGCTTTAACTGAGCTATCCATTGCGAAATTTGGTTTGCTTCCCCCTTGATAAAGGGGGATTGAGGGGGATTTTAGCTTTGCCAAAACAGGTTATGACCCTCAAATCCCCCTAACCCCCTTTGTCAAGGGGGAACACGCCGATATGCCCCGAATGGATTATCTCGGTTTAAGCCTGCAATCGAACAATTTCCACTATCTGCTTGATTAACAAAGACTTCATGTTTGCCTGGCCGCGTTAAAGTTTTGCTGTAAAAAGCCGCAATTCTGTTTCAGGAGAACCAAAACAAATCACTACGCCAGAGCAGCCATGAAAATAGACAAACGCCTTACTTCCGTCAGCGGCAGCCAAACCATATCGTTCGCACATGCTGCGCACAAGGTTTCCAAAGCCCAACCGGGAGGGAGAGCTGACAAACTACAACTCACCGCCTCTGCGGCGCAATTGCACGAGTTGGAGCAACAGCTTGGCAAACTTGAAATAGAAAACGTCGTCAAAGTGAAGGCGGTCAAATTGGCCATCAGCAATGGCAGCTTCAAGGTCGATAGCGAAATCGTGGCTGATCGCTTGATCGACAACACCAAGGAACTGGTTCGCAAACGGACTGGAAAATCCTAGGTAAAAATTCTGGGGAAGCACTGGTTAATTCAACTTCCCTAAAGGAGTAACCCAATGGCCGACTTAACCCTGACAATTTCCGGCATGACCTGCGGTGGCTGCGTAAACAGCGTGACACGGGTTTTGCAATCCACCCCCGGGGATAAAGGGGACGCTACCCTTTAATCGTGACGAATAAAAGAGGAGCGGATAAAGGGTAGCGTCCCCTTTATCTGCAGTCCATCCGGTCGAATCTTCTTCATTAGCTCTTCTTTCTCTACCTTACATGTTCCGAATAATTGGTCATATGGATCCTCGCTCTTGTTGGGCGGATGTAGCCCAATTCTCACGGGGGCAGACGGTAGCCAATCCTGAGATCCCTCTCCGGAGGAAACAGTGATCACTACCCCATCGCGTTTGGCGAAGAACCGGAAAAAATTCTTCCGTTCTCCTCCAATGAATTCAAAAGCAGTAATTGTTGCAGTGTCTCCGCTGACCTTTCCTTCTAACAAGAGATAGTCAAACATCGGGACTACGCGGCATATGGATTTCATTGAGATTTCGCCACCAATATTGCCGTGTTCCGCCAACAGATGCAGCTTTATATCAACATCAGAAAGCTTCATTTCAACGGAATCTATATACCCTTCAGGATTGGCTGACCAAAGTCCTTCCCATGCCTGATCTTCGTAGTGCCACGAAAGAAATTTTCCGGAGACACGTTCAAATTCAGAAGGAAGTTTCTCAGCGTTTGAAAGCAACATTGGGCCATTTGCGAGTAAACCATACAGCCCTGCGCCAACGAGAGTAATCACGAACCACACGCGCAGATACCACGGCGCTTTGACCTGAGCACTTGAAGACGTTGCAGGTGGTTTCGCGGGCGATAGTCGTTTCTTTCTTGGCATAGAGAAGCTCTGTCAGTTACTAAGAGGCCCAACGTATGAATTAACCGGCTGGCGCGGCTTTATCGCGCCAGTCCGTGTTGAATGATGGGTTAGGTTCCGCTTCGATGATAAGCATGAGTTGTTCTAGCTCCTGTTTTACTGAGACAAGTAACTTTCCGATCATGCTAACTGCAAGTTTCAGCTCAACTTCAGTAAGCCGCAAGAATGGTGAGCCGACGATTGCTGAAGGGTGGCCGACGATACGCATGGGACGCACGTTATGGCGGGAACTGTCGGAATGCGCATACACCTGATGACGCAAGCTCAGTAGGTGTTGGTGCATTTGACTCTCTTTCTCCGTGTACTGTACGAGCCCTGCTGGAAAGGCAGGCCAGCCTGCGCTCCGCGTGAACGGCCTTGCGTATGCAGTGACAAAAGAAGAAGTAAAGGCAGCTTGCTGGACGTAGGTACTCCACCGGCGCTCCCACGGTGCAAAGTGCCACCCCTTCTTCAAGAGGTGATGTGCGAACCCCTCAGCGAGACGGAGATCTTCGGCTGATATGTATAGACGCTGATACAGCAGCGACTCCTTGGACAACGGTTCGGACACTATCGTCTCCAAGGAACCTAACGTTAAATGTCCGTCACGTGACGGAATAAAAGATTACCGGACAATGTCCGGCAATCTGGGCGAAAATCATAACATGATGATTAATATACGAAATTATCATTGTTGACGCTACCATGGACGATAAAGGGGACGCTACCCTTATTTGCAGAAGTTGAGGCCATATCTGGCTTCTTATTCTCAATAAAAATTAACATGGCTCGTGGGCTATCCAAGCTACACCTCCAGCAACAACCGCTCCGGTGTTTCCAGTGCGGTTTTAACGGCGACCAAAAACTGCACAGCTTCCTTGCCGTCGATTAAACGGTGGTCGTAGGACAAAGCCAGATACATCATGGGGCGTATCACGACCTGGCCGTTTTCGGCGATGGGGCGTTCCTGAATTTTGTGCATGCCGAGGATGGCGGACTGTGGCGGATTCAAGATCGGCGTGGAGAGCAGCGAGCCGAATACGCCGCCGTTGGTGATGGAGAAGGTGCCGCCGGTGAGTTCGTCGATGGAAACAGCGCCGGTTTGGGCGCGGGCGGCAAAGTCGGCGATGCCTTTTTCGATTTCGGCAAAGTTCAGATGCCCGGCATCGCGCAGGATGGGCACGACCAGGCCGCGCGGGGTGGAGACGGCAATGCCGATGTCGTAATAATCGTGCGCCACGATGTCGTGGCCGTCGATGGAGGCGTTGACCAGCGGAAACTGCCGCAGCGCATCGCATACGGCACGCACAAAGAAGCTCATGTAGCCCAGTTTGATGCCGTGCCGGGTTTCAAACTCGGCCTTGAAGCGCTGGCGCAGTTCGCCCACGGGCTGCATGTTGACTTCATTGAACGTGGTGAGGATGGCGGCGGTTTGCTGTGCGGCTACCAGGCGCTCGGCCACGCGTTGTCTTAGCCGCGACATGGGGGTGCGAGTTTCGCGGCCTGATTGCTGGGTGACGCTTTGACGCTGGCGGTGCGGGCCGTCGTCGGGGATGCGTTTGGTGGGGAGGGTTTCGGATTTGGGGGGGCTGACGGGCTGTGCTGGCGCAAGTTTTAACATGGCAGACTTGGGGGCTGTGAGCGTTTCGCCCTCTCCCTGCCCTCCCTCCTCAAGGGGGAGGGTTTCAAAACCATCCGTGACTTCCAATACCGCCAGCACTTCGCCCGCTTTGACCACTGCGCCTTCTAGCTGGGTAATGGAAAGCAGCACCCCATCGGCGGGCG